>JBEKQH010000010.1:0-13301 GCA_049519915.1 Opitutaceae bacterium | reverse complement strand
CCTCAGCGTGTGCACTCGGATCGATTTGGCAAACCGAAAGCCGCTCAACGAAAATAAGATGCATTTCGCTTTGCAGCTGCATTCTAAGCTGTTTTACTCATATATAAAGATATGGATGCGTCTGACCTGCAGGTTGCCTTGCGAGCAGGTTCGCTCGCCAATTTGCCGCGCACTGCGCTCACGGCAGAAGTTTTCCTTGCGCCCAATGCATCGGGGAACACGCCCCTTCATGCCGCGGCCCGGTCCGGCCTGTTGCTGGAACTTCCAGCCGGGATCGTCACGGCCGAGAACCTTTTGGTCAAGAACGACGCCGGCTACACCCCCCTTCATCACGCCACCCTCGGCGGTCACCTCAGTCAAATCCCCGCCCACCTGCTCACCCTCCAGGCCTTGCTGACGCGCAGCAAGGCGGGTTACACGGTTTTTCACGTCGCAGCCGACTACGGCTGCCTCGGGCAGATCCCGGCGGCGCTCCTCACCGCCGACATCGCCCATCTCAAGACCGACCTGGGCAATACACTTCTGCACGAAGCGGCGGAATTTGGCACCATCAACCTATTCCCGCCCAGGCTGATCACCGACAAGCTGCTCGCGGAAAAAAATCTCAGCGGCGAGACCGTCTTTCACGTCGCGGCGCTCAACGGCCATCTCGTTCAATTTCCGCCCGAAATGGTGACGGCCGAACGGCTGCTCCAGGAAACCGTGGCGGGCGACACCGTTCTTCACGCCGCCGCGCTGGGCGGCCACCTCGAGCAAATTCCTCCGCAATTCCTGACCCGGGACCGGCTCATCCTCATCAGCAAATCCAGCTATACCGTCATCCATGCCGCCGCCGAGACGGGCCAACTCCATAAAATCCCCCCCGACCAGCTCAACACCGACTTGCTGCTGACCCGCAACGACCACGGCGACACTCCGCTGCATGCCGCCGCCTACGAGGGCCACCTCGACCAAGTGCCGGTGCATGTGCTCACGGCAAAAAACCTCAGCGCCCGCAACTACGACGGCCTCACTCCGCTGCAAACCGCCATCGACCGCGGCTTTATCGAGCAAATTCCTGAGCTGTTGCGGCCCCATCCGGCCGGCCCGGTGAAGAAATTTTTCCAAAAGCTCGGCAATACAAGGCTGTGACTCCTCGCACCTTGTCGGACGTGCGAGGAGCGTAGTTGGTAGTTGGTAGTTGGTAGTTGGTAGTTGGTAGTTGGAGCTTTGGACAGACCCACTTACAGGGGGGGCTTTACGCGTCGATCGGTCCGGCGCGCTATGTCTACGGCCATGAAGCTCGCCATGAGGATCACCCACCCTTTTAAGGCGCGACTACAAAATACCAACGACCCACTACGAATGACCACCGCTCATTTTTCGCTTCCCCCGTGGGCGCCCGCCCGCTTCACTCTACTTTCTCTATTTCTTCATGAATACCACCATCACAGCCCTCACTGCCCGCGAGATTCTCGATTCGCGCGGCAATCCGACCATTGAAGTCGATGTCCAACTAGCCTGCGGCGCCCTCGGCCGCGCGGCGGTTCCGTCCGGCGCTTCCACCGGCGAAAACGAAGCGCTCGAACTGCGCGACGGCGACAAGCAACGCTACTCCGGCAAGGGCGTGCAAAAAGCCGTGGGCAACGTGAAAAGCAAGATCGCGCCGGTTCTGACCGGCTTCGACGCTTGCGACCAGACGGGCGTCGACCGGGCAATGATCAAACTCGACGGCACCAAGACCAAGTCGAAGCTCGGCGCCAACGCCATCCTCGGCGTCTCGCTGGCCACCGCCAAGGCCGCCGCCGCCGCGCTCGGCCAGCCGCTCTATAAGTACCTCGGCGGTCCCAATGCCAAGGTTCTCCCCGTGCCCATGATGAACGTCATGAACGGCGGAGCGCATTCCGACGCCCCCATCGATTTTCAGGAATTCATGATCGTCCCCATCGGCGCCAAGTCCTTCGCCCAAGCGTTGCGCATGGGGGCCGAGACCTTCCACGCCCTCAAGGAGGTCTTGAAAGAAAAAGGCCTCAGCACGGCCGTCGGTGACGAAGGCGGCTTCGCGCCCAAGCTCGATTCCGCCACCGCCGCGCTCGATGCGATCGGCCTGGCGGTGAAAAACGCCGGCTACAAGTTTGGCAAGGACATCTCCATCGCCCTCGATCCGGCCGCGTCCGAGTTCTACGACAAGGACAAGAAACGCTACGTCTTCAAAAAGTCCGACGGGCGCGTGCTCACCGGCGACCAGATGGTGGCGGTCTATCGGGAGCTCACCAAAAAATACCCGATCATCTCCATCGAGGACGGTTGCGCCGAAAACGACTGGGAAACCTGGAAAAAGCTCACCGATGCGCTCGGCGACAAGATCCAGCTTGTGGGCGACGACCTCTTCGTCACCAACACCGAATTCCTCAAGCGCGGCATCGATTCCGGCGTGGCCAACTCGATTCTCGTCAAGGTCAACCAGATCGGCTCGCTTACGGAAACGCTCGACGCCGTCGAGATGGCCCAGGACGCGAACTACACGGCGGTGATCTCCCACCGTTCCGGCGAGACCGAGGACGTGACCATCGCCGACATCGCCGTGGCGACCAATGCCGGCCAGATCAAGACCGGTTCGCTCTGCCGCACCGACCGCGTGGCCAAATACAACCAGCTCCTCCGCATCGAAGAGGAACTGGGCGCCAGCGCGATTTACGGCGGGAAAATGTAAATCCTTCTTTTCTATTCTCCAAGGCCGGGCGCCGCGCCCGGCCTTTTTTGTGCCCGCCGCCCCCCGGTCGATCCGGACAAAACCGTAACCGAGATGTCACCCAGGACGCTTGTTCACCGGCGGCGATGGCCGATAGTCTCGACGGCAATTGACCACACGTTTCGCGTTCAGCCTTGCCGCTTCCTCCTCTGAATGATCAAGAAAAGGCATAGACAAAAGCCTCAAAAAATCGAACATCTGCCCTTTGCGTAAATGAAATCGCTCATCATCATTTTTGCGGGCGGAGCCGGGATCGAGGCCGCCTGGGTGGCCCGAAGAATGGGGGGTTGGACGATCGAAGGCTTTGCCGACGATGCGGCCGCTTTGCGAGGCACCACGATTTGCGACACGCCGGTCCTGGGAACCGTCCAGGGCGTCCTCGATAAATACCAGGGCTCGGCCCCCTACTTCCACTGCGCCTCGGGCGACAACCGGCTGCGCGCGCGTCTCGCGGGTCTTTTTGAAGCGCGCGGTTTCAGGCCGGCCACCCTGATCGACCCTTCGGCCATCGTGGCGACAACCGCCCGCATTGGAGCCGGCTGCTATCTGGCTCCGCAGGTCTTTGTCGGCCCGGAGGCGGTTCTGCAGCACCATGTTTTGGTCAACGTGGCCGCCAGCCTGGGCCATCACTGCATCGCCGACGACTTTGTCCAAATTTGCCCGGGCGCCCGGATTTCCGGCAAAGCCCGATTGGAAACAGGCGCTTTTGTCGGATCGAACGGCACGGTGGCCCCGGGCATCCGAATCGGCGAGTGGTCTTCTTTGGGCGCCGGATCTCTGGCGGCCCGCGACATCCCACCGCGGGTTTCCGCGCTCGGCGTGCCGGCGCGGGTCACCGCCCCGGCCTCGACGAACTAAGATTTTCATGAACACTACACGCCTAACGAAATGCTTCCAGGAAGCGCTGGGAATACCCGCCGAACAAATTGTCGACGGCTTGGCCTACAACTCGATCAAACAGTGGGATTCCGTCGCGCATATGGCCTTGGTCGCCGCCATCGAATCGGAGTTTAACGTGATGCTCAATACGGACGACATTATCGGGATGAGCTCGGTGGCGGTGGCCCGGCAAATCTTGGCCGAGAGACATGGAGTGACGTTTCCATGAGGCTTCAGGGCAAGACCGTGCTGATCACCGGAGCGAGCCGCGGAATTGGCGCCGCGGTCGCCGAGCAATGTGCGGTGGAAGGAGCCCAGCTGGTAATTTCAGGAAGGGGCGACGGGGTGGAGCTATTGGGCCGGCGTCTCGCCGCGGCCGGGCACCGGGTCGAGGTCATTCGCGGCGACGTGACCGACGATGCCCATGCCCGCAGCCTGGTGCAAACGTGTCGGGCCAAGTTCGGGCGCCTGGACGCGCTGATCAACAATGCCGGCATCCTCGAAGCGGGAAAGCTCGGCATGATCCGCCTGCAAGACGTCCGGCAAATGTTTGAGACGAACGTCCTGGCGACGATCAATCTGACCCAATACGCCATCCGGGCTTTCTCCCGGACCGACGGCGGGGCGGTCATCAACCTCGCCTCGATCGCCGGAACCCAGGGGATCGACGGGATTTCGGCCTACAGCGCGAGCAAGGCCGCGATCATCGGTTTTACGAAAGCGGCGGCCAAAGAACTGGCCCCGCAAAAGATCCGCGTGAATGCGATCGCTCCCGGTTTCATCGACACCGACATGGCTCGGCAGGTCGCTCCGGAATGGTTCCAACGCCGGGTTGAGGGAATCCGTCTCGGCCGGATCGGCCAGCCTCTCGACATCGCACGCTGCGCCGTGTTTCTTGCCTCGGATGACGCGGCTTATATCACCGGCCAGATCATCGGTGTGGACGGCGGCATGGCGGTATGATTTCCGCGCTGGAAACGAACGACCGGCAGGTCGCCCTGATCGCGACGGGCACCGGCCAGCGATTTACCTATGCCGACTTGCGCGGTTTCGTGGCAAAGAACCGCGAGTTGTTAAAGCGGGTGCCGCGGCCGGCGGTGGCCTTTCAGTTTTGTGCGAATTCGGTGGGAGCGGTCGCCAGCTACCTGGCCTGCTTGGCCGAGGGACTGCCGTTGGGCCTGGGCGAGCCGGGACTGGAACCGCGGTCCAGGGTCATCGATGCCTATCGGCCGACCGGCCTGATCCTGCCAAACGGCGAACCCGCTCCGGCCGAATACGAATCGGCGGGACCTTTGTCCGGCGGCGAGCTGACTCTCTGGTGGCGGACCGGCGGGGCCTATCCGGTCGCGCCCCACCGCGACCTGGCCCTTTTGCTCGCGACCTCCGGCTCGACCGGTGACGCCAAGCTGGTTCGTCTGAGCCGGGCGAATCTTGAGGCCAATGCCCGCTCCATTGCCCATTATCTCCAGATCAAGCCGGGTGAGATCGCCCTGCAGAGTCTGCCGATGAATTACTCTTACGGGCTTTCGGTGATCAATTCCCATTTGATCGCCGGCGCGACGGTGGCGCTCACCGGCCACTCTTTCATGCGGCCGGAGTTCTGGCGGGCGTTCGACGAGTCCGCCTGCACGTCTTTCGCCGGCGTGCCTTACATGTATGAGACGTTGTATCGCCTGCGGATGAATCCGGCCGAGCGGCCGAGTTTGCGCACCCTGACGCAGGCCGGCGGCCATCTCCGGGTGGAACTCGTGCGGCATTTTCACAAACTGACCGCCGAAAAGGGGTCGCGGTTTTTCGTGATGTATGGCCAAACCGAGGCCACCGCTCGGATCTCGTATGTGCCGCCCGAACGTCTAGACGAGAAGGCGGGCTCGATCGGGCTGGCCATTCCAGGCGGGGAACTCAGTTTGAGAGCGGTCGAGGACGACCCCTCGTTGACTGAACTCTGCTATCGCGGCCCCAATGTCATGCTCGGATATGCCACCGGCCCGGAGGATTTGGCCAAAGGAGACGAATTGGGCGGCTTGCTGGCGACGGGCGACACGGCCGAGCGCGATACCGACGGTTTTTATCGGCTGACCGGCCGGTTGAAGCGGATGGCCAAGCTCTTTGGCAAACGCGTGAATCTCGCCAGCATCGAGACGGAAGTAGAGAAACTCTTTCCGGTGCATGCGGCGGCGGTCGAGGACAAGGATGGGCTAAGACTGTTCCTCGAAGGGGTCATCGATTCGCACGGGGGCGATATCCGCGCCCATCTGGCCCGTTTGCTGGCGGTGCCGCCGCTCGCAATTAAGGTGACAATGATCGAGCGCCTGCCGCTTACTTCGTCCGGCAAAAAGGATTATACGAAATTGTCCCAAGGTTCAAAATGAGCGTCGTTTCCGCACAGAAATCGTCCGTTCAGGGCCGGCCGCATTTTTTATGAGCGCTTTCTTAGAGGTGGCCGAACGCCTGCTCGCAGGCGCCCCATTCGGACTGGATTCGTCCGCCAAAACGGAGATTCTGCTGCCGGCGCTCGACGGGCTCACCCGCCGTCACTACGGGTGCTGCGAAGTCTACCGTCGCGTGGTGGACGGTGCGTTCGGCGGATTGAAAAAGGAACCCTACCGGACGCTCGAGGAACTTCCCTTCCTGCCGGTGTCACTCTTCAAGCGGCATGAGCTGCGCAGCGTCCCATCCGACCAGGTGTTTCGGGTGCTCACGTCAAGCGGCACGACCGGCCAAGCGGTCAGCCGGGTCTTCCTGGATCGGGAGACCGCCGCGTTGCAGGCCAAGGCCCTGGTCCGCATCATGCAGCATTTCATCGGCAAGGACCGGCTGCCGATGGTGGTGCTCGACCACGAAAGCGTGATCAAAGACCGCGCGTCGTTTTCGGCGCGAGGCGCCGGCATTCTTGGGCTGATGCAATTTGGGCGTCAGCCGATCTACGCCTTGCGACCGGACATGTCATTCGATTTTGAAAAGGTCGGACGTTATCTCGCGGATCACGCCGGACAACCGGTCCTGTTTTTCGGTTTTACTTTCATGGCCTGGCGACACGCCATCGCCTTCCTGCGCGCCGAAGGAAAGAAATTGCCCCGCAACGAGGGAATTCTGATCCACAGCGGCGGGTGGAAAAAATTGGAAAACGCGCGCGTGAGCGCGGAGGAGTTCAAGGCCGCGGCCGGCGATTTCCTCGGGGTGACCCGGGTGATAAACTTTTATGGGATGGTCGAACAAGTCGGCAGCGTCTTTTTTGAAAACTCGCTCGGGTCATTACACGCGCCGGTGTTCGCCGACGTCGTGGTGCGGGATCCGTTCACCTTGCGGCCGTTGCCCGCGGGACGCCGGGGGTTGATCCAGGTGCTTTCCCTCCTTCCTTCCAGCTATCCCGGGCACTCCTTGCTAACCGAAGACTTAGGCGAATGGGAAGGCGTCGACTCTCCGGGCGCCGGAATGAACGGGCGCTATTTTCGAGTGGCCGGCCGCGCTCCCCAGTCGGAAATCCGGGGCTGCAGTGACACCTATGTTGCCTCCCCCTGAACACAACGAAGAGACGGGCCTGCAAATCCTCGTTCCGAGTTCCCTCGGCAACGCGTGGCAACCGTTCGTCGAAACGGCTCGGACTCACGCTGTTGAACCGTTTTCACCGACCCGGACCGACGCGATGGACGCGTTGTCGAAGGACCTGTTGCGCCATCCCAAACTAGGCCGGGATCCCGCCGCCGCGGCGTTGGGTTTCTGGCTGCGGCATGCCCATACGGCCGGATTTAAAAAGAGCTTTTTTGAAAAGGACATTCCCGGCCTGCGCGTGCCGGCCGGGCTCGTCCTGCATATTGCGCCGGCCAACGTGGATACGATGTTCATCTATTCCTGGGCTCTGTCCTTCCTGGCCGGAAATGCGAACATTGTCCGGCTGACCAGTCGACGCAGTGCGCTCATGGACGAATTATTGAGCTGCTTGAACGGATGGACCGAGGCCCACCGCGACGCATGCTCCGGCAATGCCTTTGTGGCGTATGGCCACGACGACACGATCACAGCTTTTCTTTCCGCCGTGTGCGATCTGCGGATCACCTGGGGCGGCGATGAGACGGTGACGCGACTGCGCGCCATCCCGCTCAACCCGCACGCGGGAGAACGGTCCTTCGCCAGCAAGCGTTCGCTTTCGCTAATTTCGATCACGGCCTTCGCGCAATCCGATGAGGCCGCCCGACGGAAACTTGCGGAACGCATGGCGGCGGACGTCGTGCCATTTGGCCAAATGGCCTGCTCCTCGCCCCACGTCGTCTATTGGCTCGGCCCGCCGTCCGGCGGCAAAGCACCGATTGGCGATTTCGGCCGGCTTTTGGAGTCGGCCATGGCGTCCAAGATGAGCGAACCCGATCTCGGTTGGGCGGTACGCCGGTTGAATCACGCCTTTGACGCGGCCGCCAAGGGGGAGATCATCGATTTTGTCCACGAGCCGCATGCCACCCAACTGCAGGCCCGAGATGCTCGTAGCGCCGAGGCGGACGAACCTTGCGGCGCTGGTTTGCTCAATCACGCCACACTCGAATCGGTCGAAGCCATCGGCCCTTTGCTGCGCCGAGACCATCAAACCATCACCTATTTTGGCCTAACCGACGCGGAGAAGCATTCGCTGGCCGCCCTGGCCGGCCGGGCCGGCGTGGATCGGATCGTACCCGTTGGCCACGCCTTGGATTTTGGGCCGTATTGGGACGGTTACAGTCTTTGGGATGACCTGACGCGAGTCGTTGCGGTGGAGTAGCCGCGTTTTTATGGGCTGGGCGCCGGCCCAGCCCCGTCCTGTTTGCCGCAAAGCCGCTCTAACGCATCGGAGAGCTCCTGTTTCGAAAAGGGCTTGGTCAAGGTTTCGTCCGCCCCAATCAGTTTCGCCGCCTTGAGATAGTCCCTCGTCCCGACCCAGCCGCCGCCGGACATCGCAATGATTTTGACCGAGGGATGAATCCGTTTGAATTCCCGGATGATCTCGATCCCATCCGTATCCGGCATGATCAAGTCCGTTAGAACGGCGTCCGCCGGGCAAAGTTCATGCACCTGGACGGCTTCCTTGCCGTTGCGTGCCTCCATGACTTCATAACCCATTTCTGTCAGCGTCTGGGTCATCATTTGCCGGTAGGCATCCTCATCGTCGACAAGCAGGATTCGCAACATAAGCCACCTCGTTTGGGTTTATACTCTACGCGCGCTCGGCGGTTCAGACGCAATTACGGAATGCGTTTGAGCCGCGCTCTATGCGTCGCACGAAAGCGCGATGCGGTCAAGGGCGCAGCGCGGGATTGCCCCCTATCTTGATGCATTTGCATTGCTTTTATCCTTATGGGGCCGTGCAGCTTGGCGGAAACGACCCATGGCGTGGAAGTCCGGCGCGAGCCCGGCCTCAAGCTCGGCGCAGACGGCGGCCGCTCCCCCCGAAGCACCGTTGAAACAACTCACCTAAGACTCGGTCTAATCGGGCATGAACGCACGCAAAACATGGTTTGCGGCGGGCGTTTTCCTTGTCGCGTCGTCCGCGCTGGCAACTTCGAGAACTCCGACCGCGGCGCTGGCCGACATCGGATATCCCGCGCAAGACCTCTATCAATCTCCAGGCAACGGACTCCAGGACCCCTACCCGGCCCTCCAGAAGGAACGATCGGGCCATTCGCCCGCTCTTTACCGGCTGGACCTAACCGAAAAGATCCGGATGGAGGTGCTGGCGGTGCCCGAAGGCGGGGACTATCAGAAGGTGGAGATTCCTTTGATCCGGTTGTCCTGGTAACGGCGGAGGTAGGACATTCTAATTGCGCGGAGGCGAAGCCCGACGCGCTGCTAGCCTAGGCCGCACGCTTGCCGGGCGCGATTGAGCACGCCGGCGGCGACGTGATGCGCGCGCCCCGCGCCTTCGCGGAGCACACCCTGCACGTAGCCGGGATCGCCAGCGAGTTCGGCCCGGCGGGCGCGAAAAGGCGCGAAATAATTCCAGTAATGCTCGAACAGCGACTTTTTCAAGTCGCCGTAGCCGAGGCCGCCGGCGCGGAGACGCTCTTCGCAGTCGCGTGCGAGATCGGCGGGCGCGACCAGCTTGAGCAGCTGCACGGCGATGTTTTTGTCCGCATCGGGCTTGGGCTCCTGCGGTGGGCGGGAATCCATCACCAGGGACATGATTTTTTTTCGCGCCGTCTTTTCGTCGGCAAAAATCTCGATGGTGTTGCCGTAGCTCTTGCTCATTTTCTGGCCGTCAAGGCCGGGCACGACGGCCACCTCGTCGCGGATGTCGGCCTCGGGAATGACAAAGGTGTCGCCATAGGTCTGGTTGAACTTGATGGCGATGTCCCGCGTCATCTCCAGATGTTGTTTCTGGTCCTTGCCGACCGGTACGATGTTGGTGTCGTAGAGCAGGATGTCGGCGGCCATGAGCACGGGATAGGCAAAGAGGCCGAAATTCGGGGAAATGCCTTTGGCCGTCTTGTCCTTAAAACTATGCGCCCGCTCGAGCAATCCCATCGGAGTGAGCGAGCCGAGCAGCCAGGTGAGTTCGCAGACCTCGGGCAGGTCGCTTTGCCGCCAGAACACGGCTTTTTTTGGATCCAGGCCGCAGGCCAGCCAGTCGAGCGCGATCTCGTGCGTATAACGGCGGCGCGCGGCGGCCTCGGTCAAAACCGTCATTGAGTGGTAATCGGCGATGAAATAAAAAGCTTCGCCGCGCGACTGCAGTTCGATGGCCGGGCGCATCGCGCCGAAATAGTTGCCAATGTGCAGGGTGCCCGAGGGCGTGATACCGGTGAGAATGCGCATATGGGTCATGGGTGGTCAGTCGTTGGTAACCGCAGATGAACGCGGTGGACACAGATACTCGCGCGTGAAAAATCTTTCCACGGATTATTAATAGAAACCATCAGACGTTGGAGGTTGGAGCACAGGGACCTAATCCCGCCGCGGAACCATCGCCAAGGTCTGGCGCGTTTTCGCGATGGTGGCGGGCGGCAACCAGCCGCCGAAGGCCATGGCCGGCATGACCAAGGCGCGAGGTCCGAGCAGCGTGCCGGGCTGCAGCACGGCGTTGCAGCCGACCTCGGCCCGGTCGCCGAGAATAGCGCCAAACTTGCGCAGGCCGGTCTCGACCGTGGCCTCGGGCAAGCGCAGCACGACGGGTTGCCGGTCGAGGCGGAGATTCGAAAGGATCGCGCCGGCGCCGAGATGCACGCCGTTGCCGAGCACCGAGTCGCCCACATAATTGAAGTGCGGGACTTGCACGCCATCCATCAGCAGACAGTTTTTGAATTCACACGAATTGCCGAGCACGCAGCCTTCGCCGACAATGACGTTGCCGCGGATAAATGCGCCCGGGCGGATCTCGGTGTTCGCCCCGATCCAGACCGGGCCGATCAAGGTCGCGGTGGGAGGAAGCTTGACCGTCGGATGGACATAGACCCAGCCCTCGACCTGCAGACCGGGCGGAAGCGGCCGGCTCGGCCAATCCAATCGGCGGGCCGCGAGCGCCGGACCGATCTGATTCAGCCAGTCCCACGGCGGCGCCTCGGGCTGGAACGCAGCCAGAAAAGGCGCGAGCGACGGGGGCAAAGTAAAAAATTCAGCGGCTTTCATGGTGCGCGGTTTTGCAGGATTTCAGGCGACGGTTAAACAAGGCCAGGTTCACTTTTCGCCGCCTGCAACAACCGTTCCAAGCCGACCTTCGAGCTCGATTCGCCCGTGCTTTCGACCAGGAAACGCAACTTTGGCTCCGTGCCCGACCAGCGCACCAGCACGCGGCCCTGCGCGCCGAGTTCGGTCTCAAGTCCGGCGATAGCCGCGCTCAGCGCCGTCAGGCTTTCGAGAGGACGTTTTTCGCGCACGCTCAAATTGGCCGTGGCCTGGGGAAACCGTTTCAGGACCCGCCGAAGTTCGGACAACGGCCGGCCGGTCGCCAGCATGACCCCCATGACTTTGAGCGCGGCCACCAGGCCGTCGCCGGCCGGGGAGATTTCCCTACAAAGGATATGCCCGCTCGATTCGCCGCCCAGGTTTGCGCCAGCCGCGCGCATGTATTCGCTCACATAGCGATCGCCCACCGGCGTGCGCACCACGCGCCCGCCCGCCGACCGCACCGCCGCATCCACTCCGAGATTGCTCTGCACCGTGACGACGAGCGTCTTTTCTTTTAACAGCCCATGGGCCAGCGCGTGCGTGGCCAGGATCGTCATGATTTCGTCGCCGTCGAGCGCGTCTCCGCTCTCGTCGACAAGGACACAGCGATCGCCGTCGCCATCGTGCGCCACGCCGAGCCGCGCACCCGCGGCCCGGACCTGCGCGCCGAGATTTTCCGGATGCTCGCTGCCCACTCCGGCATTGATATTGTGGCCGTCGGGCAGATGGCCGAGCTGCACCAGCGTGGCGCCCAACGCGCCCAGCACGACGGGGCTCGTGACAAAGGTCGCGCCGTTGGCCGTGTCGAGGACGATAGGCCAGCCACGGAGCGCGCCGGGCGGCAGGAGGGATTGCACGACGGCCAGATAAGATGTCAGCGTGTCGCTCATCGGCAGCGGCGCCGGGGCGACCGACGGCACGGCCGGAGGCAGAAACCGTTCGATCTGGGCTTCCTCTTCGTCGGTAAGCTTTCCGCCGTGCGGGGCAAAAAATTTAATCCCATTGTCTTCGGCGGGATTATGGGAGGCCGTAATCACGACGCCGAGCGCCGCGTCCTGCGCGAGGACCGCGCGGGAAACCGCCGGCGTGGGCACAATGCCGAGAGAAACCGGGGCGGCCCCTTCGCTGCGCAAACCGGCGGCGATGGCCGCCTCAAGATTGGGCCCGGAAAATCGCGTGTCGCGGCCGATAACGACCTTGTTGGTTTCCGCCTCCGGTTCGTTGCGCATCCAGCGGGCCGCCGCCGCGCCGAGCCGCGAGGCAAACATTTCATTCACCACCGGGCCGCCGTAGGGGCCGCGAACGCCGTCCGTGCCAAAATATTGTCGTGTCATGTGCGATAGAACTCCTTGGTCGCCGCGATCTTCGCTCGCACCGCGCCGCCCAGCAGCAACTCGCGCGCAGGAGCAAGGCCATCCTTCACGTCCTCGGTCCGGCCGCAAATCCAAAGTCCGGCCGCGGCATTGAGCACGATCGTGTCGACCAAGCCGGCCGGCCCGCGTCCGGCCAGCAAAGCCTCGACCAGGGCGAGATTGGCGGCGAGATCGCCTCCGACCAGTTGGGAAAACGGCGCTGGGCGCAGGCCAAAATCCTCCGCCCGCCAGCTTCCGTCGATCTCCGCCAGGCGACCGAAGCCGCGCACCCGGTTGACGGTCGCCGTGGTCAGTTCGTCGATGCCGCGATCGGCACCCATTACGCCATGCGCCACCAGTCCGGCCTGGACGCCTAGCACGCCGAGCGCACCGGCCAGCTTGGGGACCCAGGCCTCGGAAAAGACACCGACTAACGCATGCCCCGGCCGGCCCGGATTGAGCAGCGGGCCGAGGCTATTGAAGATGGTGCGCCGGCCCTGGGCGGCGAGCCCTTTGCGCACCGCAGAGATGTGCTGAAAGGCCGGATGATAATTGGGCGCGAAAAAGAACACGTATCCCAGTTCATGCAGCGCCTGCCGCATTTTTTCGGGCCGGGCCGCCAGATCCACCCCCAGCGCGGCAAACAGGTCGGCGCTGCCGCATTTGGATGTTATTCCGCGATTGCCGTGCTTCATCACGGGCACCCCTGC
>JBEKQH010000009.1:0-13762 GCA_049519915.1 Opitutaceae bacterium | reverse complement strand
AACCCAAACGCCGGGCCAAAGTCGCGTAGCCACGTGGAAACCACCGGCATACTTTTTCGTGACATCCGGCCATCCTACCGGCTCGGCGCTTATGGGCACTTATTTGCGGGACACTGCACTAGATAGCGCCGAAACCCGCTGCGTAATCTCACTGGATGTCAAACGGTCGGCCTTCGGCCTGATCGAAGTGAAAATCGGCGGCGGCGAAAATGCGGGGTTTTAGCGCGGCGTTTTTGGGCTGGCTCTTCGCGCATTCTTACTAAGCAAAAACTCGGCAGCTACACTTCGTTTAGGGGTAATAGCGGCATCTCGACAGAATTTACCAAGAGCCTCAATTGCAGCCATCCGATTCTTCCCGCGCCAAAAAAATGGGTTGGGGACCGTGAGCCTTTTATTTTCTCCTGCGAATACAATATGGCTGTTACTGTATCGAATATTCATAATCTCATCCCATCGCATCGCGTAGACCCCACGGGGCGCAATCATCTCGATTCCAGTGGAATTCAATTCAACCGGTCCGTAAGCGACGAGAAGCAGAATGGAAAGCGACGTGGACACCGCGAAGAGAAGAGCCGCAAAGTACGCTTCAGAAACGAAGGCGCCGACCGAACATGTTCCTAAAAGCAGAATGGCCATAACCGCACCGATCTTCCACAAGAGGATTTGAACGCGAATGGGCTGCATTTCTTGCAAGCTTTGATTCTCTCGCTGACGCGATAGAATGGATTTTGTTGTTGGCTGGCTTGGGTGAACTTTTTTCAGGCTAGCTGCGCTCCCCGCCGAATCAATGCTTTCGCAAGGGTGCACGCAATGGCGGGAAAGGCTCCCATCCCATCTTGAGATTCCTCGCTGCGCTCGGAATGACAGGAAAGAGGTGCGCCCTATCAAATCCGAATTAGCGTCCATTAGCGTCCATTAGCGTTAATTAGCGGTTTAAAAAATTCATTGCGGCCTTGCTAGCGCGAGGCTGCTCCATTCGCCCAGGACGCGCGTCTCTTCGCGCCAACCGGGCGTCACGGCCGCGAAGGCGGCCCGGACTTGGTCGAGCTCGTTCGCCAAAATCCCGCTGAGCACGAGTTCACCGCCCGGCGCCACAGCGGCCGTCAGTTCGCGGGCAAACCGCATGAGCACATCCGCCTGGATATTCGCCAGCAAAAGATCCGCCGGCCGGCCGGCCAGACCTGTCGTCAGATCGCCGGCCAAGAACTGCACCCGGCCGGCCAAGCCGTTAAGCGCGGCGTTTTCTCCGCTCACGCGCACCGCTTCCGGATCGTTGTCAAAACCGGTGACATCCCCAAATCCCAACAGTGCCGCCGACAACGCAAGGATGCCCGAACCGCAGCCCGCGTCGACCACCCGGGCAGTTGATTTTCGCTTTTCGGCGAACCCGACCAACCGTTCGACGCACAACCGCGTCGTCTCGTGATTGCCCGTGCCAAAGGCCAATCCCGGGTCGAGCCATAGTACCGCGTCGCCCGCCGGACATTGATATTTCCCGCGCTCCCACACCGGGACCCAATGCAGGCGGCCAAACTTCCAGGCCTTGAAATGCGCCTTGTAGCTGTCGCGCCAGTCGACATCCGCCAGCATTCTTAGCTCCGGTTCCTCGGCGGAGATCTTGGCTCGTAAGTCCGCCCAGGCCGCACGCGCCCCGGCTTCGTCCGCAAAGATGCCCACGACCCAGGCCCGCCGGGCGATGGCGTCTTCAAGCACACTCCAATTTTGCGCGCCAAGCTCGAGCAGAACGTCTTCCGCTGCCGAAGCCGTTTCCGGAGCTATAGCTGCTTTGAGTTCGATCAGGTGCATGCGTGCAGTAGTTGGTAGTTGGTAGTTAGTAATCGGCAACGGCTGTTCACCGTTTACGGTTCACCGTTCGCAGTTTGGCACCTGGCACTTGTTACCTGTCACCTCCCACCTGATACCTATTACCTCTTTCCTGTTACTTGCGCCATCTTCAGCCCTTCAGTTTTTCAGTCCTTCGCTTTTCTCACTGAGCCGCGCGATTACCGCCGGCAGCAAGGCGTGCTCAGCCGTGTGGACCTTCTCCGTAAGCGTTTCGAGCGTGTCCGTCGAATCGATCGGGACGGCCGTCTGGCCGAGGATCGGCCCGCCGTCGACCTCTGCCGTCACGGAGTGCACCGTGCAGCCGGTCGTTTTGGCGCCGGTCCGCCACGCCTGTCCTATAGCGTCGAGGCCGGGAAACGCCGGGAGCAAACTCGGGTGCAGGTTGATGATTTTCCCGGCGAAAGCGGTGAGAAACCCGGGCTTGAGCACCCGCATGAATCCGGCCAGCACGACCAGGTCCGGCCCGATGGCACGGACAGCTTCGATGAAGCGTCGCTCGCCCTCGCCTTCGAGTTTGGTTTTGAACGGAGCCGGATCGACGAACTGCGCCGGCACGCCAAAACGCGGTCCCAACTCGAGAATTCTTGCGGCCGGCTGGTCCGAAAAGATGGCTGCAACGCGGGCGTGGCCGAGCCGCCCGGCAGCCTGGGCCTGCAGAATGGCCTCGGCATTGCTGCCGCGGCCGGAACCGAGGATGACAACTCGCATTCTTTCAGATTTCGCCTGCGGCTTTGATTTTGGCGATGAGATTCGTTGTGCTGAAGCCGGGCAGGAAGGGCAGAAACTCGATCTTGGCTCCGGCTTTTTCCAACGCCCCGCGTTCGCCCGGGTCGAGTTTGTCGAGCGCATTGTCGCCCGCCTTGCCGTAAACGTCGGGCTGCAGGGCGCGGATTTCCGCATCCAGTCGCGGCGTGGAGAAAATGACGATGGCATCGACGCAGGCCAACGCGGCCAGTGCATAAGCGCGCTGCTCTTCGTTTTGCACCGGGCGCAAGGGGCCTTTCAGCGCGCGGACGCTGACATCGGCATTAAGCGCGACGAAAAGCGCGCCGCCGAGCGCACGGGCCTTTTGCAGAAAAAAAAGGTGGCCGGTATGCAACAGGTCGAAGACGCCGTTCGTCAGCACGACTGTTTTGCCCGCGGCGCGAAGCTCGGCCCGCCGCGCCACGGCGGCGTCGAGCGCAAGACGTTTAAGATTTTGAAGCTCAGAAGAACTCATCGCGGAAACACTGAAGAGCGAAATCGCAGAAGAGGAAAGTCCATTGTCGATGTCTTGTCTTCTGTGTTTCCGCTCTTTCGCGTTTCCGCGATTTTTCGGTCAGAAGAACTTCTTCGCCTTTTCGAAAAAGCTGCGTGCCACCGGTTCGTCGGCATCGCCGCTTAAACGCGCAAAGGTTTCCAAGGCCTTGCGCTGTTCGGACGTGAGACTGGTCGGCACTTCCACCTCCACCCGCACGAGCTGATCGCCCTGGCTGCCGCCGCGGAGGTGCGGCATGCCCTTGCCGCGCAAGCGGAACGTAGTGCCACTCTGCGTGGCGGGGGGGATCTTCAACGAAGCTTTGCCGAAAAGCGTGGGCACTTCGATCGTCCCGCCGAGCGTAGCGAGGGTGAACTTGATGGGGATCTCGCAAAATAAACTGTCGCCCTGACGCTCGAAAATCTCGTGTTCGGTCACGGACAGGACGATGTAGAGGTCGCCGGGCGACCCGCCTTGCAGTCCCGCTTCGCCGTTGCCGGCGGAACGCAAGCGGGAGCCGGATTCGACTCCGGCGGGGATGCGCACGGTAAGCTTCTTCGTTTTGGGGCTGCGGCCCTCGCCCCGGCAATGGGTGCAGGGTTTCTCAACCCGGGTGCCTGCGCCGGCGCACGTGGGACACGTCTGCGTGAAAGTGATGATGCCGCCCGAACGCCGGATTTGCCCGGCACCCCGGCAGGTCGGACAAGTGGAGCGTTTCGAGCCGGGCTCGGCGCCGGTGCCATGACAATGTTCGCACTCGTCAAGTTTGCGGAACGAGATTTCCTTTTCGACGCCGCGCGCGGCGTCTTCGAGCGTAATTTCGAGGTCGTAACGCAGGTCGGAGCCGTCGTGTCCGCCCTCCCGGCCATTGCCGCCGCCGAACATCTGCTCGAAAATACCGCCGCCTTGGCCGAAAACCTCGCGGAAAATGTCGGTCGGATCGTGGAAGCCGCCGGCCCCGCTCATGCCGGGCCCGCGCGGGCCGCCGCCTTGCGCGAAGGCCGCATGACCAAAACGGTCGTAGGCCGCGCGCTTCTCGGGATCCTTCAGAACTTCATAGGCCTCGGACATCTTTTTGAACATCTCCTCCGCCGCTTTATCGCCGGGGTTCTTGTCCGGATGATACTGGATGGCCTTCTTGCGATAGGCCTTTTTGAGTTCCTCCTCGGAGACGTTCTTATCAACGCCGAGCAAATCGTAATAGTCTTCCTTCGCCATATGGTTAGCCGGCCGGAACGGCCAGGATCAATGGTTCTTCTTTTCCGGGTGGGCCGGACCGCCGGAGAGCACCACACTGGCCGGGCGGAGGAGCCGGCCGTTGAGCGAATAGCCGGGGCGCACGACATTGAGCACGTGTTCGACGGCTACCTCCGCGCTAGGCTGATGCGAAAGCGACTCGTGCTGGTGCGGATCGAACGGTTGACCCACGGCCGGAACGATCTCTTTGACGCCGTGCGGCGTAAGTGCGGCTTTGAGCTGCCCCAAAACCAGCTCGACCCCGCCGGTGAGCGCCTTCAAGTCGGCGCCCGGCTGCCTCGCGGCCGCCAGGCCGAGGGCCAGATTGTCCAGCGCAGGCAGCAAATCCTCGATCACGCGCGCGAGGGCGAACTGCCGCAGCTCGTCTTTTTCCCGCACGGCGCGCCGGCGGAAATTTTCGAGATCGGCCGCGGTGCGCAGGAAGCGGTCGTAGTTGTCGGCGGCTTCCTTTTTCGCGGCGGCAAGTTGCGCGGCAAGATCGGCGGACCCCGCCGTCGCAGGCGGCGTGGACGCGGGCGGAGAGTCAGGCGGAAGGACGTCGGACGGTTCGGGAGCGGTCATAAACCGTCGAATAAACTATTTCTTTGGCTTTTCTTCAAGTGAATCGAACAGACCTTTGAAGAAATCTTTCGTTTTTTCGCCAGTCTCATGCAAGGCGCCGCCTGCGTTTTTGGTCGCCATGCCGAGCGATTCGAGGATGGGGGCCGGGAGAATGAGACCCATCACGTTGTTGGCGAGCTTGCCCACCCCGGATACGGCGAGGTCCGCCAGAAGCGGCCCGCTGATCTGGGTGACATCGGTGACGTCGGTGAAGGTGTGATTGATATTGAGGGGGATCTCGCGCGTGTTCGGTTCGGAGCCCGTATAATCGGCAATGATGATCTTATCCAGTTTTACGACCAAGTTTCGGATGAGAAACTGTTTGGGCGGCGTTTTTTCCGCCGGAGCGTGCGCCGGTGCCGGAGCAGGGCCGTTATTTCCCGACGGGGCTTTTGGCGCGGGCGCAGGGGGAGGAGTCAGACCGGCCTTGAAGACGTCGACATTGGTCTGGCCCTGGGCATTCTTGACGATGGCGATGAGCGCGACGTCGAAAACAGCCTCCTTTACGACTACGCGGTCACTGAAAACCGAGCCCAGATCGACAACGGTCTTGAATTGGTTGACCGTAACGAAATCCTTTTGGGGGAAGGTGTCGGGGTTGGTAATCTCAAGTCGTTTAATATCAACGCTCGCCGTGAAAGGATTGACATAGACACTTTGGACCGTGGCGTCGAAACCTGTCCGCTTTTTGATGAGCCCTGTCACAATGGACGGCAACAACAGCACCCACATGAGGGCAAATGTCGCCGCGAGCGCGACAAGGAAAATGAAAAACTTGGTCAGGATGTTTCCGCGGTGGGAGGAGGAGTAGGACAGGCGGGGTTTCATGATCCCGGAGGATAGAAATTTTCCGTGATGAGCGCAATCACTCCGCTGAGCGCTTCAAAAGTGAAATTCCCGGTGCGTGGAAGAAGGGCGGTGTCGCCGCGCACCAGCGTTTCTCCACTGGAGCCGACGACGCGCAGGCTTCCCGCAACGACACTCAGCAGGCGCGGCTGCTCGCCGGCGGCAATAGACAGCTTCTCGTCCTTGTCCAAGGGCATCCGACGGATAAGGAAAGAGGGGCAGTCGGCGATGACCTCGGCGGTCGGAGCCGCCCGCAAGAGCGCCGGGGGAGGTGCATCCCACTGGATAGAACGTAACGACTCGGCCACGTGGAGTTGGCGCGGTTGGCCATCGAGACCTGCTCGATTCCAATCAAAAACCCGATAGGTCGTGTCGGAATTCTGCTGGATTTCGAGCAGGAGGACGCCCGCATCGATGGCATGAATCTGCCCGCTATTGACCAGGATGGCGTCACCCGGCACCACCGGAAACCGGTTCACGCATTGCTCGACCACGCCCTGAGCCAAGGCTTGTTCGAACTGCTCGCGGGTCACACCCCGGCGCAAACCCGCAATGAGATGGGCGCCCGGCAACGTTTCGGTAATAAACCAGCTTTCCGTCTTGGGTTCCCCCCCAATGTCATACGCAACATCCTCCGGTGGATGAACTTGAAGGCTAAGACGCTCACGGCAGTCGAGCCATTTGACCAACAAGGGAAAAGGACGTTTGTCCGGCCAGCCAGGCCCCATGATCTCTGTCCCGTGCTTTTCAAGCACGGCCCGAAGAGTTTGCCCGGCAAAGGGTCCGGCCCGAACGACAGACTGGGCCTCGGGGCGGTCCACCAAGTCCCAACTTTCGCCGATAGTACGATCGGGCGGGAGGGTGCGGCCCAAGGCGGTCTCCAGGACCCGGCCGCCCCAGACGCGTTCGAAGTAAACTGGTTGGAAGCGAAGAAGTTCGCTCATAATTGAAATCTCAGAGATTTGTGAAAATTAACGAAGGGCCGATTACATTTGACCGTAGAAATCGTTAGCTTGGAATCTCTGATGGCCTACAGTCGTAGCGCCATTTCAAATGCGCAAGTCTGCGAGTTCAAACCCAAAGAATGTTTCGGCTTTTTCAGGACCCCGCCACCGGCCTCGCTGGGTTCTCGGCGTGCTCTGTTTCATGTTTGCCGTGCTGCTCACGGTCGCGCTGCTCGATTTTCGCCCGGCGCAAAGCATCCAGACCACGACCAATCCGACCGACAAGAATCTGGTCGGCACGTTCGGCGTGGATTTTAGCTGGTGGTCTTTGCATCTCATCGGCGTAAGCACCTATTTGATCCCGGTGTTTTTTTTCTGGGCGACCTATCTTTCCTTGCGCTCCGCCCGGCGGTTGGTCGGCACCCGCATTTTCGCGATGGTTATCTGCGTTATGACGCTTTCGGGCTTGGCCGCGATGCAGAAAGCGTTTCTCACCGATCCAAGATATTTCACCCACGGTCCCGGCGGCTGGGTCGGTTATCGCGTTTACGATTGGATGCTAAAGGACCGGTTCGGTGTCTTCGGCTCGGGCATGCTGCTCGCGACCGTTTACGGACTTTGCATGCTTTTTGTCTTCACCCGCGATATTGGGGGAGAAATCGACCGGGCCATCCATTCTTTTAACGAATGGCGGGAAGACCGGGCCAAATTCCATGCCGATCGCGCCCAAGCCAAACGCCTATCCAAGGAAGCCCGCACCAAAGAGAAGAATCTGATCATTGAGGTCAAACCCGCGCCGGCGGCGGCGCCTGTGGCGAAAAAGCTCACCCTCCCCCGCACGGGCTTGACCAATCCGCCCTTTCCCGCCCCTGCGACCACCACCGGAGGCAAACCTCCGGATCTGCCTCCGCCCAATCAAAAAGCCGAAGTCAAACTCGAGATCCACCCGACGGCCGCTCCTTCCGGGACATTGGAAAAGCCTACTGAAAAAGAGGAAAAGCCCAAGCCCGTGACGCCCGGCGGCAAGATCGCCCTTAACATCGTCAAGCCTGAGGAGCCGAAAAAAGCCAAGGCCTCCATCCCCCAGCACGCCGGCGACAATTACCAGTTTCCGCCGCTCTCCCTTCTTAAGGAAGAGACCCAGCCGACAGCGGCAAACAGCGAGGAAGAACATGCCCGCAACGCGGAGAATCTTCTGCGCATCCTCGCCGAGTTTGGCGTCGACGTCACCCTCGGAGAAATCCACGTCGGCCCCGTTATCACCCGTTATGAGGTGGTTCCAGCGGCCGGTGTGCGCGTTGAAAGGATTGCCAGCCTCGACAAAAACATCGCCCTCGGCATGCGCGCGCAATCCGTGCGCATCCTCGCGCCTATTCCCGGCAAAGCCGCCGTCGGGGTCGAAGTTCCCAACCAGACAGCCACACCGGTCGGACTGAGGGAAATTCTAGAAAGTGAAGACTGGGTCAGCGCCAAGGCCGAGCTGCCCATCGCCCTCGGTCGCGATGTTTCCGGCAAGCCGCTCATTTCGGACCTCACAAAGATGCCCCACTTGCTTATCGCCGGCGCCACCGGCTCGGGCAAGAGCGTCTGCCTGAATTGCATCATCTCGTCGCTCCTCTACAGCAAGACGCCCAAAGACGTGCGCCTTCTCATGGTGGACCCGAAGATCGTCGAGTTGAAGATCTTCAACTCGCTCCCGCACATGCTGATTCCAGTCGTGACGTCGCCGAAGAAGGTTCCAGCCGCGCTCAAATGGCTCCTCAGCGAGATGGAGCAGCGTTACCAAATTTTCGCCAAGGTCGGCGTACGCAACGTCAGCAGTTTCAACTCGCGCAAAAAGCTTGCGGAGCCTGTCGCCCCCTCCGTCGCCGAGCAGCAACAGCTGACCGGCGTCGCGGCCGATGACATCGAAGTTCCCGACCGGCTTCCCTACATTGTCGCGGTGGTCGATGAACTGGCCGATCTCATGATGATCGCGCCAGCCGAGATCGAGTCGAGCATCGCCCGTCTCGCCCAGCTCGCCCGTGCCGCCGGTATCCACATCATCATCGCCACCCAACGTCCGTCGGTCAACGTCATCACCGGCATCATCAAGGCCAATCTCCCTTCGCGCATCGCCTTCCAAGTCGCCTCGCAAGTCGATTCGCGCACCATTCTCGACACCAAAGGTGCCGACACCCTGATTGGCCGTGGCGACATGCTCTTCTCGCCACCCGGCTCCTCGCGCCTGGTTCGCGCCCAAGGCGCCTATGTTTCCGACGACGAAATTTCGAGTATCGTCGAATATCTGAAAAAGAACGGTCCTCCGCAATATGCTCAGGAAGTGCAAGTTGAGATTGACCGCGACCCCGATGCCGAGGAGGAGGAGGACGATATGACCAACGGCGACCTGGGTGACGACGACGCGCTTTATAAACAGGCGCTCGACGTCCTCAAGACCACCCGCCGAGCCTCCACCTCTATGCTGCAACGCCGCCTGCGCATCGGCTATAACCGCGCCGCCCGCATCATGGAAATCATGGAAGAGCGGGGCATCGTCGGCCCCGAGAACGGCTCGAATCCGCGCGAAATTCTGTCGGATCTGGAAAAGCTATAATGGTTCACGGTTGTCGGTTCACGGTTTGTGGAGCGGAAGACTCAACCGTGAACCATGATCAGTTCCTGCTTCCACTCTGTCCCCAAATACCCTAACTGAAGTGTTATGCAGACTATTGGCGAACGCCTCGAGGAAGCACGCAAACGCAAAGGCATTTCCCTGCGCGAAGCCGCGGAGGGCACCAAGATTCGTGGGGACTATCTGCTGAAGTTCGAAGGCAACCAATACGACCTCAATCTGCCCGAGATCTACGTGCGCGGCTTTCTCCGGACCTACGCGAATTTCCTGAAGCTTTCCGGGGACAAAATTGTCGCCGATTTCGCCGCCCTCGGGCACGGCGCGGCACGCTCGGGCCCCCGCATGCCCAGCCGCGAGATTTACGGGCGCATGGATTTGTCGGTCGCCTCCGGGCCCGGGACGCCCGCCGTCGAGGCCCAACCCGAACCCGCCGCCGACGCGCCCGCTCAGCCCGAGCAGCAGCAGCCGTCGCCCCGCCGCATGTCCCAGCCGTTTCGCGACAACGCGACGGGCCGCGGCGTGCCGGTGGACGTCATCTTAAAATTCGCCGGCGCCATCATCGGCGTCATCGCGGTGGCGTTTCTCATCGCGTGGGGAGTGAAATTGGTTTTCTTCGGCGGCGAAAAAAAGGCTCCCACGGTCACGACCGGCGATATTGTCGCCGCCCAACCTTTGCCCGAACGCACCATCACCCTTGTCGCGCTCGATCTGGTGCATGTGACCGTGACGCAGAAAAACGCCGACGGCACCCCCGGCAACACCCTGTTCGAAGGAACGCTGGCCCGCGGCCAGAGCCAAACGGTGCCTTGGCCCGGCCCGATCTACATCAGCGCAAATGCCGGTGAAAATCTGCAGATCGAATACAAAGGCAAAGTCTATTCCTCGCAATTCCTCGGCAACGGCCGGGCGCAGATGGATTGAGGCGCCAACCGGATTCGGGCTATTAAGGTAGGGCGCGTTATCCTTAACGCGCCGGTCGCCTCTGGATTGTCATCCAGAGACCCTCAGCAACCCGGACGAGTCGGGGTTGCCTGGAACAGGCCAATGAACTGGGCGCTCGGATTGGGCCCGTTGTGGGCGGGGTGCCCCCTGGCCTTCGTAGCTTTAGCGAAGCAGGCTCACCCCGCAAATTGTCATTCCGAGTGCAACGAGGTACCGAGCGAAGCGACATCAGCCATCTCACCTATATTTCAGATCTTGTGAGATCCTTCGCTGGCGCTCTGGATGACACCGCACACACCAAGTTCATTGGCGAAGGCGAAGGATCTCACCTAACTGGAGATTCCTCGTTTCCCTCGGAATGACAGACGGCGGATAACCCGCCCTACCTCCAGATCAAAACATCCGATCCTTCGACGTTCGACGTTCGGAGTTCGGAGTTCAGCGTTCGGATCGCCTCCTGTCACTTGCCACCTGTTACGTGCAACTTGGCCTGTTGGCCCGTTCAGCCTTCAGTTTTCAGCTTTCAGCTTTTTCCCTCCGACGTTGACCCGCCGGTCGGCGTTGGGCTAACGTCCACCTTCCATGTCCACCGCCGAACCCACCACCGATCTAATGGAGCGCATCGTCGCGCTCTGCAAACGCCGCGGCTTCATTTTCCAGTCCTCCGAAATCTACGGGGGCCTCAACGGTTTTTTCGATTACGGCCCGTTGGGCGCCGAGTTGAAGAAAAACATTCGCGACTGCTGGTGGAACGACATGGTGCGCCGCCGCGACGACATCGTCGGCCTTGAGTCGTCCATCATCATGCACCCGAAAGTCTGGGAAGCCTCCGGCCACGTTGCCGGCTTCTCCGACCCGCTGGTCGATTGCAAGGCGAGCAAGCAGCGCTACCGCGCCGACCAGTTGTTCTGGGCGCCGATCGTGGTCGACGGCAAGATCGTCGGTTACGTCTCCGCGCTCGAGAGCGAACGCACCACCGAGGAACTTCAGGCCGCAGCCGAAGATTTCAAACGCAAAAAAGCCATTCAGGGGAAACTGGAGCCCGTCCAGCCGCGCGACTTCACCGAGGCCAAGCCCGAGGAAATCCCGCTTATTCCCTCGCCCGCCACCGGCGAACCCGGCAGCCTCACCTCGCCGCGCTCGTTCAACATGATGTTCCAGACGAACGTCGGCGCGATGACCGATGCCAGCAGCGTCGCCTATCTGCGGCCCGAGACGGCGCAGGGCATGTTTGTCGATTTCAAGAGCATCGTCGACACCGGCCGCGTGAAATTGCCGTTCGGCATCGCGCAGATCGGCAAGTCGTTCCGCAACGAGATCACACCGCGCAACTTCATCTTCCGTTCGCGCGAGTTCGAGCAGATGGAGATGGAATATTTCATCCATGAGGACGCCGATTGGAAGAAATGCCACGACGAATGGATCGCCTGGTGCCAGGCCTGGCTGCTCAGCATCGGCCTCCCGGAATCGCACCTTTCCCTCTACGCGCACCCGAAGGAGAAACTTTCTTTCTACTCCAAGGGCACGGTGGACATCATGTTCAAATATCCGTTCGGCGTGCAGGAGCTGTGGGGCATCGCCGCCCGCGGCAACTACGACCTCACCCAGCATGCCACCGCCAGCGGCAAGCCGATGGACTATTTCGACGAGGCCACCAAGAAGAAATTCGTGCCGCACGTGATCGAGCCCGCGGTCGGCGTCGATCGCATCCTGCTCGCCGCGCTTTGCGCCGCCTACACCGAGGAGGACGTGAAGGATGAAAAGGGCAACGTCGAGAAACGCACCGTGCTGCGCTTCAGCCCGCGCCTCGCGCCGGTCAAGGTGGCTGTGCTCCCGCTGATGAAGAACAAGCCCGAACTCGTGGCCGTCGCCGAAAAGCTTTACCGCCAGCTCAAACGCAAGTGGAACGTGTTTTACGATGAATCCGGCGCCATCGGCCGGCGCTACCGCCGGCAGGACGAGATCGGCACCCCATGGTGCGTGACCATCGATTTCGACACCATCGAGAAAGACGGCACCTTCACCCTGCGCGAACGGGACTCCATGCAACAGAAGCGGATCAAAGAGGCCGAACTGTTCGCCCTGCTTGAGGAAAAGGTTTATTGAGCCAGACTCTGCCCTTCCAGGTGAAGCGCCTCGCCCTCGGGCGGGCGGTTTCATCGGTAGCCGAGTCCCGCTCTTGACCGCGCCGTGCCGCGGTTGCCTTGTTCACGCGTATGTTCGTTTTGCCCACGGTCGATTCTTCCGATGCCGCCGAGTCTCTGCGGGCGCATCTTCGCGAAATCGACCCGGCCGCACGGCAACGCGGCCAAAACTATTACCGCGGCGGCCGGGTGTCGAATCTCACGCGCTTCGACGATGTCACGCTCACCGCCGAGGTCCTCGGTTCGCGGCTGTATTGCGTCCAGCTCCGGCGCACTAAACACGGTTGGGCGAACGCTTGTTCCTGTCCGATCGGCGCCAAGTGCAAGCATGTCGCCGCCATGGCCTTGGAATGGCTGGGACAGTTGCGGGCGACCGGCGGTGCCGGCCGCCCGGTCCCCCCGCCGCCGCCCGTGTCGTTCCGCGCCCAGTGGGAGCCGATCCTGGCCGGCAAGCTCGGCCGGCCGCTCACCTCCGAAGAGGGTGCCTTTCTCGGCAAACTCGCGAACATCTTCCACAATTTCCGCAACTCCGGCCGGCTGGGCGTCTACGAAATCCGCCGGCTTGGGTTCGAGACCAACGAATCCCGTCGCAACGCCTTCGAGCAACCCTATGAAGGCTGGTGGGAAAAACCGCCGCGCGACCCGCTGGAACTCTGGCAATATCTCGCCCATGACATCGAGTCGTCGGGACTCCTCGTGCCGGAATTTATGCGCCCGATCACCGATACGGCGCCCGTGCGCGCGCGCTTGCAGGACCGGATGCGCCGCGAAGCCGTCCTTCGGTGGAAGGACCGTTTCGCCCGGTTGGTGGCCGGCGTCCAGGCGGCGCCCGCCCACGAGGGAGAGTCCCATGGCGAGCTACAGCCCATCGAAGTGCGGATTTCCATCGGTACAGCCAAGTGGACGATCGAGACCCGGCCCCATGCGGACGCGCCATGGAAACCCGCCCCGCGCGCCTTTCTCGAACGGTTTACCAGAATCGCTCCCGACAGCCTGGCGCAGTTCGAGACCACGCCGGCAGCCTATGCCTTTTTGGCCATCTGCCAGGAACACCACCGTCGCACCTACTCGATTACGTTGAACCCCGGCGATCACAATGCGCGCGAGCTGCTTCACCGCCTCCTTTCGCACCGCCTCGCACGCACGCTCGTGGTCGATCCGGCGGGCCAGCCGATCACTTTTTCAACGGAGCCGCTGGTCTGGCAGCTCGCGCGTTCGCCCGCGAACGAGTCCGACTACGAGCTGGCCCTCCATCTGCCGGATGGAAACCGGTTGCCGCCGGCGGCCCTCCATTTGTCCGGCCGGCCGGATCTTTATCTTTACGGCGGCTTCG
>JBEKQH010000008.1:0-13936 GCA_049519915.1 Opitutaceae bacterium | reverse complement strand
CGGCGCGCCGCTCGTCGTGCGCGGCACGAATTACGTGACGCTGACGCCGACCGGAGAAACCTTCTATGAAGACGCGCGCGATGTGCTGGCACGCGCCGACCAAGCGGTCGAACGCGCGCGCGGCGAGCGCCGCAATGAATCGGTCCGGGTCGGCTACATGCCGACGGCGGCAGCCGGCATAATGGCCGCCGCGCTGAAAAAATTCCAGGCCGCGGCGCCGCGCGTGCGCGTCGATCTTTCCGAGATCACTGTCGGCGAGATGAAAAAGCGGGCCAAAGCGGGCCGGCTGGACCTGCTGATTTTGCCGGAGCGAGAAACGCAGGATCTGCCGGGTTTTCAATGGATTCTTTTGCGGAAAATTGCGTTCGTCGCGGTGATGCCGGCCACGCATCCGCTCGCGCGCTTAAAAAAAATTTCACCGGCACGGCTACGCGACGTGTCCTTGATCGGCTTTGACAAAGAGGCTTTCCCGAGTTATTCCACGCACGTTCGCGATTCCTTGAGGCCCTTCGGCGTGACGCCGCGTTTTGTCGCTTTGATCAACGACGGCACCGCTTCGGTCATGGCGGCCTTGGAAGCCAACCACGCGGTTGCGGTCGTGAGCGACAGTGCCGAGGACATCATGCCCCGAAACATGGTGGCGCGGCCGTTTTCCCCTTCGCTCGCAAATTCCAACATCGTTATGGGATTCAGCGAGACGCAGCCAAACAGACACGCCGCAACCTTTGCGCGTTTCTTGCGCGAGGAAGCCGAGCAGTCGCGACCAGCGAAGAAGGCCGGGAACACTAAAGCATTTTAAGTCGGTCTTCTGCCTGCCGGGCAGTGGGCTTGCCGCCGCGCTCCACCGCACCTTGTGCTAATCCCGCCAGCGCCAGCTTCGCGACCACGTCCACGACCTCCGGCTTTCCGCCGTCGTCATTAAAGTCGCGCAGGAATTCCTGAAACGCGCTCGATTCGCGCAGCAGTCGCGCACCCACTTTACGCAACCGGTCCACCGTTTCTGCGGGCAGGCTCAACGAGGTCGGCAAATTGAGGAGAAGGCTCCGTTCCTCCGGATCGGCGAGCTGATCGAAGCTGATCTCTACCAGATGAAATGCGCGCCCTACGCCGTCTTGCCGCCACGATTCGAGCCGGCGCCGAAAATCAGCCAGCGCGCGCGTGCCGTTGTACTGGGTTACCGCGTTGCTGACCGCGCGCAAGACCTGCGGGATGCTCAAATGCGAACGCGTATTCCATTGGGCGGAGCGTTCGGCCGCCGCATTGACGACAATCACGGCGATATTCCGGATGTCCGCGTGATGGTGCTCGCGCAAGGCGTTGTCGATGTTGCGGGTGGGAAGGCTCATGTCGAGCAACCCATGCAGACCGAGGTAATCCGATAGGCCGCCATCGACCAAATGAATGAAAGGCCGGCTTGAGGTATCGAAATAGGAACGGATGGCGGTCGCTACCCGCCGCGGGACCTGGGGATCGCTCAGTTCCGCATTTACTTGCTGCGCGAAGGCAGGCCACGCCGCCGGATTCGACGCCGAATGATTAAGCAAAGTCACTGGGCTGAGCAGCACCGGAGCGGCCGCCGACGCCGCTATGGCGCGGGCGACCGGAAACGTCGCCAGGTCGGACCCGATCAGATCGAAATTTTGCTGGGTAAAGGCAAAAGGCAGCCCCGTGATCATATCGGTAGCGTTGACGATGAGCTCGGGACGGTTGGTGCGATGGAGGATATCGCCAAACGTCGCGCCGCCAAAAATTTCTTTGTGGTAGAAATCACTCGCGATCTCGCTGCGACCGATCCGGTTTCGGGCCAATTTCAACAAGTTTTGCGGGCGGGCGAGTTCACGCATCAGCTCGCGTTGCACGTCCCGCTTAAGGAAAGTTTTTTCATAGTCGCAAAAAATGCGCTCGCCATGCAGGGCGTAATAAGCAGCGGTAAATGATCCGCCGGAAACGCCGGTGATAACCCGGACACGGTCCAACATCCACTGCGACGCGCCGGACCGGCGAATCGGCGTGCGCGCGAGTTCTTCCAAAACGCCATAAGCGAAAGCGGCCGCACGCGTGCCGCCGCCGGAGAAGGCCAGGGCGACGCCCCAGCCGTCATTGCTGCTCCGAGTGGTTTGCCGAACGTTGGGCTGAGGCGCGCGAACAGCGTCGGCGGCGGGACGATTAAAAGAATGAATGGATTTCATGATGTTCTGGTGGAGGAGGTGATTTGTGTGCCTGGCGATATCGCGGTCACCACGAGAGCAAATGGGAAGAGATGCCTACGACTTCCGTCCCGGGATTGTGGTTCGCGAGGTGAGCATTCGAAAGATGGGAAAAAGTCACGCCAACGCGCCGGTGGAAGATTTCTGCGGATAGCTCCACCCACGAATCGAACTCGAGCCCGTAGCCGAGATTAATGTCGTTGCCCTCGTGCTGGTACCAGCCCGGACCGCTTCCGGCCGTCAGGCGCAGTTTGTACGGCAAAGTGAAGTTGTAGAGCAGCCCCGCCCCGGCGTATTTGCTTCCGATACTCGCCCAGCCGCCCTGCGCGTACGGGTGGAAACCGCAGTAGTTTTTTGCGAACCGAATTTGCAGCGCGCCGAATCCACGATCGGCGCTATGCCGCAGATTATAGTCGCCGGTAGTGAAAATAAATTCATTGGGGTTCCGTGCCACGTCGAAGGCGGACCGGTTGGAGGCCAAGCCGAGTCCTGCATCGTAGCGGAATTTCTCGCTGTTCGTGAAAGCCGTGGCATTCGGCGGGGGAGACAGATAGGCGAACATCGAGACGTGGAAAAACAAAGCCGCGAATGCGAGGCCCAGCGGTCCGGGCATGCCGGCGAGACGGTTTCTGTGAAATGAGGGTTTCATGGCGGCCGTGGGCTGAGGCTGGCTTCAACGTTCCATGGTCAGTGCGGAAATTTTCCCACCGCGGAGCTGGAAATGAAAATCAAGTTGCACCGGGCTGCCTGGAAAATCGCCCGATACGCTGACGACGAGGCCCACGTCGGCTTCGGTGGGTTTAACGCGCAGGATCGCGAAGGCGGGCCGGAATTTGTGATTCACCTCAATGAGCCGGTTCTCAACCGCGGCCCGACCGACGTATTCGCCGAATTGATCTTCGAGGGTGACGTCACGCGTGAAGCAACCGATTGTCGCGGCGGTGTCGTGCCGGTTGGACGCCTCGAAAAAGCGTTTGATCATGGCGGGCAGAGTCTGAATCAGGTTGATGGTCATGGCTGCGTCGGAACGCGCCAAGAATATCGCCAACCCGGCTCGCTGCCCAATGCCATGTTTTTGGCGTCGCTCTTACTTTTGGTATGAGCGAATTACCCCGGCGCAGCGGAGGACGAGCCGGCGTCGCCGGGCATGTTGCGAGAGCGTTCCGAGCTCTTATATTCAGGCTCACTTCTCATGTCCAAGCGGCCGGATTAGGTGATGCCATGCGAGATCGGACGGGTTATTTCGGCCCGCTTATGCTTCCTTTTCGTGATCTCGGCCAACTCACGCCGCCAAGGCTGTTTTTGCGGCAAAAAGAAAGAACGCATGCCGACGGATTGACTGCTGCAGATCGCGCTACCGCTGACGCCGGTAGTCGGTGGGAGAAAGGCCGGTTTCTTTGCGAAAAAGCTGCGCAAAATGGCTCGGGTTCGAGTAGCCGACTTCATTCGCGATCGTGATCACGCTCTCTTTCGTCTCGCGCAGGAGACGCCGCGCGGCATCCAAGCGCAATTTGATTTGATACTGCGAGGGTGGAACGCCCGTGGCGCGTTTGAAGAGACGGTTGAAGTGGAACTCGCTCATGCCGGCCTGTTGGGCCAGTCGCGGGAGGCTGAACTCCTCCGCCATGTGCTCCGCCATCCAATCGGTCACCCGTCGTAGCTTGAAGCCTGGCAATGACGACGTCTCGCCGCGCACGGCTTCGGTCACCGCGGTGTAGTTTCGCGCGAGATGAACGGCGATCGCCTGGGCGATTCCGCGGACGAACAGGGAGCTCGCCGCCGGTCGGGCCGCTTCTTCCCTCAATTGCTGCAGGAACGGAACGAGGTGCGGGTCCTCAAATCCGGACAGGTCGCGCAACCGTGCGTTGGCGGCATTCGCGCCAAACACCTCCTGCAGAGCCTCGTTGAAAAGCGGCAGGCTGAGCAGCACGAGCATCACCTCGTAGGGCTCGGACGTGAGTGTCCGATAGCGAAAGTCGTAGGGCGCGCCCGCGGCGGTGAGGAACATCGATCCCCTTTTCACCCGGCGGGTGAGCCATGGCCCGTTGTTTTCGCGTTCCTGCGTCTCGGCCTCGCCGGAAGTCGTCCAGACAAGGAACGGTTCATTGACCGACGGCATCGTGAAAACCTCGGCGACGGGCGGAAGCGAGATAACGCAGAGTTGCACGTCCCGCCACGCGGGACCCTTGCTGGCGGCGATTTTCTTCCCCACGGCGTAGCGATCGAGCGCTTCAGCGGAAGTTGTGTCGGGAACCGGCATGGCGGGGAGCGGCTCCCGTCCAGTAAAGGAGCCGGTCTCCTGGTTGCAACCATTGCGGAGGCATGGCCAGTTTGGAGCAAGATCCCAACAGGTCGCGCAAGGGCACATGCGACAGTCGCGCCGGTCCGTGATACGGTGGACCCCATCGGCAAGCGCCGCGCCACTCGCTCGAATCAAATTCAAAAACAGGAATCCAAAATGAAAAAACGAAAACTTGGAAACAGTCACCTCGAAGTCTCCGCCCTCGGCCTCGGCTGCATGGGCATGAGTTCCGGTTACGGTCCCGCGGGCGAGAAGTCGGCGATGATCGCCGTGATCCGCGCCGCCGTCGACCAGGGCGTCACGTTTTTTGATACCGCGGAAATCTACGGGCCCTTCAAGAACGAGGAACTCGTGGGCGAGGCCCTCGCTCCCTTCCGCGAGCGGGTGAAGATTGCCACGAAGTTCGGATTCAGGATCGGGCCGAATGGCGAGCGCATGGAGGGCCTGGACAGCCGGCCCGCCCATATCAAGGAGGTCGCGGAGGCCTCGCTCAAGCGGCTCAAGACCGACGTCATCGACCTGTTCTATCAGCACCGCGTCGATCCGGCTGTGCCGATCGAGGACGTCGCCGGGGCGGTGAAGGAACTGATCCAGGCCGGCAAGGTGAAGCATTTCGGCCTGTCGGAGGCCGGTGCAAAAACCATCCGGCGCGCCCACGCCGTCCAGCCGGTCACCGCCCTGCAGAGCGAATATTCCCTGTTTTGGCGGGAGCCCGAAGCGGAAATCATCCCGACGCTTGAGGAACTCGGGATCGGCTTCGTGCCCTTCAGCCCGCTCGGGAAAGGTTTTCTCACCGGCAAGATCGACGAAAACACTAAGTTCGATCCCACGGATTTCCGGAATGTCGTGCCGCGCTTTACGCCCGAGGCCCGAAAGGCGAACCAAGCCGTGGTCGATCTGGTCCGCTCCATCGCGGCGCGGATGAAAGTGACGCCCGCGCAGGTCGCGCTGGCCTGGCTGCTCGCGCAAAAGCCGTGGATCGTGCCGATCCCAGGAACGACGAAACTGCCGCGACTGCTCGAAAACATCGGAGCCGTTTCCGTCGAACTGACGCCGGGCGACCTTCGTGAAATCAATGCCGCCGCCGATAAGATCACGCTGCAGGGCGCGCGTTACCCGGAACACCTGCAGAAATTGGTCGGCCGCTGAACAGGGAAATACCAACCATCAACGACGCGCCAACGGTCAGGCGAAAAAATATCATGAAAAAACTCCGCCTTACCGAGAACGCCCTCAAAAACCACGAGGAGCTTTTCCCGAAGCACGAATCCAAACTGCAAAAGACGGATCCGGAGTTCATCGAGCTTTTCGACAACTGGGCGTTCGACGAGGTCGTCCGCCAGAGCCAATTGGACACCAAAACACGGGTGCGGTTGATCCTCGCGTCGACGATCGCCGCTCAAGCGCTTGGCGAATACAAGGTGATGATGGGGGCGGCGCTCAATGTCGGCCTGACGCCGGTCGAGATCAAAGAAGTTCTCTACCAGGCGGTGCCCTACGTTGGTATCGCGAAGGTCTTCGACTTCTTGCACGCGACCAACGAAATCCTGCAAAGCCGCGGGGTAACGCTGCCGTTGGAAGGCCAGTCGACCACCACGCCCGAGAACCGTTTCGCCCAAGGGGTCGCAGCGCAGAAGGCGATCTTCGGCGAGACGATCGAAAAGATGCGCCAGGATTCGCCGAGGGACCAGCGGCATATCCAGGACTTTCTGGCGGCAAACTGTTTTGGCGACTACTACACCCGCAAGGGGCTGGATCTCAAAACGAGGGAATTGCTGACCTTCGCCATGTTGATCTCGCTCGGCGGTTGCGAACCGCAGGTCAAAGGCCATGTGGCCGGGAATCTCAAGGTCGGCAACGACCGCGCCCACTTGATCGACGTTGTCACCCAGCTCCTGCCATTTATAGGTTATCCCCGCACTCTTAACGCGCTGCGGGTCATCGACGAAGTTGTCCCCCCACAAAATTAAGCAGCACCACCACGCCAATGCACTGACCCGCGCCCGCGCAACTGAGCAACCCTGACTTGTCGCGGTGCCGGGGACAGGCCAACGAACTGTTTTGCGCGGCAGCGCGGGTGCCGCGTGTTGACCGCAACGCGCGGAGAGTGTCCTCTGGGTCAAGCCGTTCTATAATAATTAGATATGTTAATAATATAGGCATACTTGGCAAAAATCAGGATACCTAATTAACGCGAACAGCATACCGCGTAAATTGTTGGTTAAGCTTTACGTCCAAGGCGGACCCATTCTAGGTTTAGCGAAGGCGGCCACCGGTATGTCGCCGTGCACCGGTTCCCTCTCCTAAATCATGGCTCGTATCCTTCTTATTGACGACGATGACCAGGTTCGCACCGTGCTTTATTTGGCCTTGGCCAATGCCGGTCATACGGTGGTCGAGGCCCGCGACGGGAAAGAAGGGCTTGCGCTGTTTGGTCTATCGCCCGTCGATTTGGTTATCACCGACATCGTGATGCCCGAGAAGGAGGGGTTGGAGGTTCTGATGAGGCTTCTGAAGAAACACCCTTCGGTTAAGATCATTGCGATTTCGGGCGGCGGTGGGCTGCGCAATGGCGCCTACTATCTCCGCACCGCCAAGCTTTTGGGCGCAGCGAAGGTGATCGAAAAGCCGTTCTCGAGCGACGTGCTCCTTGCCGCGGTCGACGAACTGCTGCCGAAACCCTGAGCCTGCCAGGACCTCCGGCCTCGGTTACTTGCCCGGAAGTCGGCGTGGGCCGTGCTTTGCGTAGCCCGCTCGACTGCCTCGGGGCTTGTCGAAACGGGCTCGAAGAGCGACGGAGGGATGTTCGAGGAATTGGGAATTCGGCGTTTAGCGTTCAAAGTTCAGCGTTCGGCGTTCGGCGTTCCGGCGACTTCGTCGCCGGAACTTGTTTGGACATGGACAGTCCTGTCGTGAAGAATATATCCGATGGTTGCCCGTGCGCTTAGATCGTGGTATATCCGTTCTTCGCACGCTGATTTGCGAAGGGCTCGCTCCGCCTCCCAATCCCAACTGTCGACATTGAATTCCCAAGTTCCATATCCAACGTCCAACTCCCCCATGCGTGCTGTTCGAGCGCTCCTTTGCCTTGTCTTCCTGGCTGCCGCCGCAGGCTCTTTCGCTGCCGAGGCCGACCGCTACGCCGGTCCTGAATGGGCCTTGTTGGAGGTGCCGCCGGTCTTGCAGGCGGCCGCCGGAGTCACCGCCGCCCATTTTCCCGATTGCGATGAAGTGATTGTCGACGAAAAGACCATGGAGGCCTATCGCCCCGACGGCACGGGCGAAAATCAGGACGAGACTTTCACCAAGGTTCTGACCGAAAAGGGCCGCCGCGACAATACCGTCCTTCAGCTCGGCTTTCTTTTGCCCTATTTCAAGGTCGAAGTGTCGCGCCTCGAAGTGATCAAGCCGGATGGCAAGGTGAGGCCTGTCGATATCACAGCGAATGCGAAAGAGAGCATCAACAACAGCCAGATGGCGGAAAATATCTACGATCCGGACAGCCGGATCCTGCAGGTGAACATTCCGGGCGTGGAAATCGGCGACATCGTCCATTCGGTCACCCATACCCTGGTCCGCCGGCCGATCATGGCGGGCGAGTACTCGGACGAATACCTGCTCGAAGGCCGGTCCTTCATCCTTCATACCTCTTGCGAAATCCACGCGCCGGCCGCCCGGCCGCTTCGGCATGTTGAGCTGAGGGATCCGGTCAAAGGCACGGTCGTCTACACGACGCGGACGGCCTCGGAGGGCGGTGTGATCCATCACTGGGAGATCAACCGGGTGCCGCGGATGTACGACGAACCCTCGATGCCGCCCGACGAAATGGTCTTGCAACGGGTGCTGGTCAGCACGCTTCCCGATTGGGCCGCCGTTTCCAAATGGTACTGGAATTTAAGCCAGGCGCATCTTGCCGCCCTCACGCCGGATATAAAGCAGACCGTGGCGGAACTGACCGCCGGCGCCAAAACCGACGAAGAGAAGATCGACGCGGTCTTCCAATACGTTTCGGCCAACATCCGCTACATGGGCGTAACTCCGGAAAAGGACCGGCCGGGATTCGAACCGCATGACGTGAAGCTCACTTTTGCGAAAAAATACGGCGTCTGCCGCGACAAGGCCGCCCTGCTCGTGGCGATGCTCAAGCTCGCGGGCGAGCAGGCGTATCCCGTCCTGATCAACGTCGGAGTTCGTTTGGACGCCGAAGTGCCGGATCCCTTTTTCAACCATGCGATCGTCGCAGTGGAATCGGCGCCGGGCCGTTATGTGTTGATGGATCCGACCGACGAGCACACGCGCGACCTCCTTCCGGGTTATGACGACAACCAGAGCTATCTCGTGTGTCGGCCGGAAGGGGACACCCTCCGCCGCAGTCCGGTCGTGCCACCCGCGGCAAACATGATGCGGATCGCCACCATCGGCACGCTCAGTCGGGACGGCGCGCTGACCGCCACCGCCACGCTGGATTTCAACGGGGTCAATGACGACGAGTACCGCAACGCATTCGCCCAGATGAAACCGGATGACCGGCGGCGTTTTTTTGCCGGCCACCTGCAGCGGATCCTGCCGGGCGCCCAGCTTACGTCGCTGCAAATCACGCCGGACAATATTCTCGACGAATCGGCGCCTCTGCGTGCCGAGATCGCCTTCTCCGTTCCCGGCCTGGCCGGTTTCGGCGGCCACAAGGCGGTTCTGACCATGCCCTGGATTGGGCGCAGTTTCGGGGTGGCCAATTTTATTCTCAATGGCACCGGTCTCGACCAGAGGAAGTATCCCCTTGAGACCCAGGTGACCTGCGGTGTCAGTGAAAGCATTAAACTTAAACTGGATCCGAACTTTGCCCAAGTCTTGTCGCTTCCGGCGGCGTCGGAGATCGACAACGATTGCCTCGCCTACCGGCGGCATTTCGAATCCCACAATGGAACCGTCGAATGCGCCCGGGAGTTGGGCTTGAAGGTCGTGGAGTTTTCACCGGACCAGTACCTCGAACTCAAGAAGATGTTGCGGGATGTCGCTTACGACGAACGTACCATGCCGGTCGTGGCCACGATCCTGTCGGGGCCCAAAGCGGGGGTCGAAGTGGGGGAGCCAGCCAAGCTGCCGGCCGTGGAATCCAACGCGAAGATTCTCCAGGATCAGCAGACCTTGACGGTGACGGATGCGCATCACGCTGTCCTGCACCTTCATTATGTGAAACGAATCCTGACTTATGAGGGCAAGACCGACGAATCGGAGGTCAAGATCGGCTACAATCCAGCCACGCAGGAGGCCCGGATTGTCCACGCCACTGTGATCTCGCCTTCCGGCCAACGCCAGGAGGTGTCCGCCGACGAAACCAATGTGATGGATGCCGACTGGAATGCTTCGGCCAAACGCTACACGGGTGGCAAGATTCTGGTCGACAGCCTGCCCGGTGTGGAAATCGGCTCAACCATCGATGTCGAATGCGAGTTGACCAGCCGAGGTGCGCCCTATCTCGCGGGGTTCCAGTCTTTTCAACTTCCGGACGAAACCGATCAGAAATCCTTTGAAATCGCCGCGCCGACGGGAGTCCGCATTGAGACCCGGCAAGGCGGGCCGGCGGAGATTGTGAAGGAAGACACCAAAACGTCCGGCGGCAGCCAGGTTTTCGATTGGCAGGCGCGCCAGGTCGCGCCGATCCCGCAGGAGCCGGGCGCGCCGCCTGATTGGGCTTACCAGGCGGGCGTCGGCTATTACGTCGGCGAGCCGGCGGACTACTGGCGGGAGTTGGACGCAACGATGCTGGAACGCGCCAAGCATGCATCTAAGGCGCGCCTATTGGCCCAAAAGCTGGTGGCGCACGCATCGACTCCTCTCGGCGCGGTGTGGGCCATCCGCGACTACGTCGTCGAGACCGTGCGCCTCGCCGGGCCGTCTTTCACCGAGCTGCCGCTGAGCGAGCTGTCGGAAGCCGACACCACGCTGGCGGACGGTTACGGAGACCAGGCCGACCGGGCGATCCTCCTGTATGCCATGCTCACGGCCGCAGGATTAACGCCGCAATACGTGCTGGCTTCCGATCTGCCGCCGGTCACCGCCTTGACCAGCGTTGCGCGAACTTTCCCGCTGCCCGATTCTTTCCAAACCCCGTTGGTCCGGGTCGAGGTGGACGGACAAACCTACTATCTTAACGACACCGACCAATACGACCGTCTCGGCTCGACGCCGCACGACGACCGCTTGGCGCTCGTACTGGGCAGCAATGTCTATGACACGATCGAGGCTGCGCCTAACTGTCGGTCCCGGATAGTCACCGATTACACGCTGACGATTGCCGACAATGGCAACGCGCGTCTCGGCGTCAGGCAGCAATATTACGGCATGAATTACGGCGACAATAATCGGCGTTTTTCCGAGATGCGTCCGGAAGAACGAGCCCGCTATTTTCAAGAACTTGTGTCTTCGGTGGCGCAGGGAGCCCAACCCGTGGGCCGTTTGACGACAAACTTCGTCGCTTATCCTGGGATCGAGGAATACACCGTCGATGTCGATCGCTACGGGATCGCCGCCGGCAAGTATTTCTATTTTGACCTGCCTCCGGCACCCCGTCTGTTTGCCGCCGAGACCGACCGGCGCACCCTGCCGCTGTTTCTCACCGAGGATGACGACGACATTGTTCGCACAAAAATCGTGCTGCCTAAAGGATTCGGTCGGGTCGTCATCGCGCCTCCTCCCACGAATTTTAAAGTGCCTGATGGAGCGGGTGGCGCCCAGATCTCGTCGACCGAGGCCGACGGCGAGTACAACCTGACCTACGAGCTTGATCGTCGTCCAGCGATCATCCGGCCCGCGGACTATCCCGCGGCGCTTGCCACTGAATCGGCTTTGGAAAACAAAGCGGCGCGGGTGATTTTACTTGAGCGCGGTGCGCCGGAACCGGCGCCGAACGCGGATGCTGACGCCGCCAATCAGTAGTTGCCGAAAGGCGAGGGCGGATTATCCGCTGCTAATCCGCCGCGTTCGAATTTAACCGTGTCCGCGCGGGCATTGGCAACGAGCGACCCTGTCCATCTGGGGTTAAGAGCCCATGGATTCCCAATCGCAAATTTGCAGGCGACTTCCTTTAATTGCCGGCAGACCCGTAACTTGTAGGTGGTATTTGGGGTTTGGCGCGGAAGAAAATGGATCGGTCCCATGCGACCCGCTATTCGAGCCCCCGATGCTGGCTTCCTGTTCCTCACCGCGGTCAGCGTTCATTTCCCTGCTCTCGGCGCCCGTCTGACGGCGACCGACTTTCAATTCTCCGTCTCTTCTCCATGCCTCCCTTGTTCTTCCGGAAAGCATTCTTCCTGCTTTTTATCGGCCTGTCCCTAAGGGCCGCCGATTTGCCCGCCAAGGTTTCTCCAGCGGTGCAAAAAGCCGCGGATCAATTCCGCGACTTCAATCTCGGACGGGGCGGATTTACCCCGGCACCCAATCTAAAACAGGCGCTCGCTGCGGCTAAATCGTTGCAAGCGGACGGAAGCTGGAACGATTTGGATTACGATTCATCCGCTCGCTCGGGATGGCCGCCCGCAATTCATTATACCCGCATGGTTCTAATGGCTAGCGCTGCGGTCGGCCGCATAAACATTTCAGCGACCGACCGGCAACAATTGCTCGAAGCCGTTCATCGAGCTTTCCGATTTTGGATTGCCAACGATTTCCAGTGTCCCAACTGGTGGTATAACGAGATTGGCACGCCCAAGGGGATCGGCACATGCGCGTTGCTTCTGGGCGATAAGCTGGCAACCGATGAATACGCTTACACCACGCGAACGCTGCTTCCGCGTTATGATATCGGCCGGACGGGCCAGAATAAAGTCTGGCTTGCCGGAAATACGCTTATGCTGGGGCTGTTGACCGGGGACGAGGCCTCGATCGACAAAGCTTCGACGGCTATTTGGAGCGAATTGAGTATCTCGACGGACGACGAGGGGATTCAGTCCGATTACAGCTTTCATCAGCACGGCGCACAGCTGCAATTTGGCAACTACGGCATGGCTTTTGCCACGGAGCTTTGCGATTGGGGCGCCATTTTGCGGGGAACGCCCTGGGCGATGTCGGAGAATAAGTTGGCAATCTTCCGGCACTATCTTCTCGACGGCCAAAACTGGATTTCGTGGCGCGGCGCGATGGATATCAGTTCATGCGGACGCCAGCTCATGCCGCATTCCCCGGTGGAAAAGACGACGCAGATCGACCAGGTCATGAAAGAGGCGGCGATTTTCGATCCGGGCGCGGCTTCGGATTACCTCGCGTTTGTCGCGCGCAATCGTCCGGACGCGGCGAACGACCTGGTCGGCAACCGGTATTTCTGGCGTTCGGATTACATGGTGCAACGCACCCGCGATTTTGCCGTCACCCTCAAAATGTCTTCGAGCCGGGTGATCGGCACGGAGATGGTAAATTCGGAAAACCTTTCCGGTTATCACCTGGCGGAGGGCGCGCTTTATCTTTACCGGCGGGGCGACGAATATGCGGATATTTTCCCCGTCTGGGACTGGCGCAAGATTCCCGGTGTGACCTGCGCGCAAACCGATCTACCCGCTTTTAAAACGTCTTCGGTCAATAGTGAGTTTGTCGGCGGCGTTTCCGACGGCCTCCATGGCTGTGCGGCGCTGGACTTTTCGCGGGGCGGGATCACGGCGAAAAAGGCCTGGTTTTTTTGCGATCGCTCGGTCGTTTGCCTCGGGGCGGGAATCAACGGCGATTCCGAGGCGCCTGTTATCACGACGATCAATCAATGCCTCCTGCATGGCAGCATCAGGCTTCAACACAAAGAATCGGGGAAATCCCCCGGCACCGCCGGCGCCGACACGACCCTGCCCGATGTCGATTGGATTGAGCATGATGGATGGCGGTATGCTTTCCCCGGCCGGAGCACGGTTCACCTCGCAGCCGGCCCGGTCACGGGCAATTGGAGCCAGGTCTTCAGAAATCCCCAAACCCCGCGGCAAGACATCACCCAGAACGTTTTTACGCTCTGGCTCGATCACGGGAATGTGCCGAAGGACGCGAGCTATGAGTATGTCGTCGTTCCGGCCGGAGAAAAAGCCGCCGCGACGGTGATCGTAAATTCGCCGGCGGTGCAAGCGGTGCAAATGGCGGAAACTCTTTTTGGCGTGGTTTTTTGGTCGGCCGGCAAAATCGAACTGACGGGCGCGCTCACGCTGGAGGTCGATCATCCTTGCCTGGTCCTGGTGGATTCGGAAAAACGCCGGGCTTGGGTCTCCGATCCCACCCAAGATCTCTCTCAAGTCCGGCTGACCGTCGGAAAATCGACTCAAACGATCGCGTTGCCTGCCGGAACCGCCGCCGGAGAAACGGTAAGCGTGGTGATCGGTCATTGAAGCACGCCCTAATTCACCACGGAGACACAGAGATCACAGAGTAAAAACAAGTTCCACCTCCGACAAGGCTCAAA
>JBEKQH010000007.1:0-14044 GCA_049519915.1 Opitutaceae bacterium | reverse complement strand
CCGCGGCCGCATGGCCCAGCTCCGCCATCAGCGCCATTTGCTCGGCCCGGAGGCCGGCACTGCCGGGCGGGAGATTCACCTGTTCGTCCCAGCCAAGCAAGCTGTCCACAGTGCCAAGCACATGCGCGCGTTGCAGTTTTTCGATCAATTCGGCGTAGGCGCTCATATCAAGGACGGGCAGCGTGGCGGAAATTTGGCGCGGCGCAAGCGGCGGCAAGACCGCCTGACATTCAGACAATAGGGAAAGAAGGAAGCCAGGAAGCCGAGAAAAGAATTCCGGGTGTCATGGCTTCCTTCTCTTAACAATTGGGGCGAAATCCCGCCGAACCCACCGCACGGGTTCTTCATCTAGCCCCGACAGGATCGGCCCGCAGGGTGAATCGATCGCACGAGGACGGGTGATAGATTCAAGCTGAAAAGGTTTCTGACTTGGATGTTGGAGGTTCAAGGTCGAATGTTCGATGTTGGATACTCAAGGCGTGATTGACCGCGCGCCGCAGCTTCGTCCACGCTGCGCGGATGCCGGCCGCACACCCGCCCATCCTCGAAGTCTTGGGGCTTTCCATTGAACGCGGCTCCACGCGCATCCTCCACCAGGTGAACTGGCGGGTGGAACGCGGTCAGAATTGGATTGTGCTCGGCGCCAACGGCAGCGGTAAAACGTCCCTGCTGCGGGCGCTGACGGGCTATTTACCACCGACCGCGGGCCGGGTCAGCGTGCTGGGAGAGGTCTATGGCGAGTCCGACTGGCGCGAGCTGCGCCTGCAGATCGGACTGGTGACGAGCGCGCTGCAGCCGCATGTGCCGCCCGCCGAGCCCGCGATCGAAACCGTGCTCAGCGGAAAGTTTGCCCAGCTCGATTTGTGGGCAAAAACAACGGAGGCCGACCGGGCGGCGGCGGCGCGCATCCTGCGGCGCGTCGATGCCGCGTCCATCGCCGCGCGGGAGTGGGGGCTGCTTTCGCAAGGCGAACGCCAGCGCGTGCTTATTGGCCGCGCGCTGATAGCCCGCCCTCGCCTGCTCATCCTCGACGAGCCGTGCGCCGGCCTCGACCCGGTGGCGCGGGCGCAATTTTTGACGTTTCTCGATCACCTCGCGCTTCGGCCCGGCGCGCCGGCCCTCGTGCTCGTGACCCACCATGTGGAGGAAATCACATCGGCCTTCACCCACGCGCTCGTCCTACGTGCGGGCGAGGTCATGGCCGTCGGGCCAAAGGAACGCGTGGTGACCTCGGCCGTGCTCAGCCGCGCCTTCGGCGCCCGCCTCCGCGTGCGCGCCCGCAGCGGACGATTCAAGATGGTTTAGCTGAACACGAAGAGAAAAAGGTAGGGCGGATTATCCGCCGTCTGTCATTCCGAGGGAAACGAGGAATCTCAGGTCAGGTGAGATCCTTCGCTTTCGCTGCCAATGAACGGATGCCACTTGCGCACGAATTCAGCCTTTCTCGGTGGAGCGGCTTGACCTCAAGACGCTCTCAGCGCGTTGAGGTCAACGCGCTCCACCCGCGCTGCCGCGTGAAACAGTTCATTGGCTTGTTCCAGGCAAGCCGCAGCAGCGGCTTGCTTAGGGTCTCTGGATGGCAATTCAGAGGTTATCGGCGCGTTAGGGATAACGCGCCCTACCCTTTGCCCTAAACTTACTTCGCCTCGCCGAACAGCTCCGCGAAGAAGTCCTGCATGAGGCGCCACGAACGGCGGTCCGCCGCAGCGTTGTAACCGATGCCCTCCAAGCCGTTCTGGCGAGCAAGTGCGTCGGCATCGGGATTCGTGAAGGCATGTTTGGCGCCGGCATAACTGACAAATTGGTAGTCGAATCCGCCGTCGTTCATCGATTTTTGGAAGGCGGCGATGGCTTCCGGCTTTGAAAAGGGATCGAGCGCTCCGTGACAGATAAGGAATTTCGTTTTGTTCGAGACTCCGGCCGGCGCCGGCACGAGCGAGCCGTGAAAGCTGACTATTCCAACCAGCGGCGCCCCACTATACGCCAGCACCTGACAGACCGCGCCGCCAAAACAATAACCGATAGCGGCGACCTTCGTTTTATCGACAAGCCCGGTGGCCAAAAGTTGGTCGAGGCCGGCGCGCGCGCGTTCGGCCATGAGCGGTTTGCCGTAAAATTGTCCGGACAGACCCTTCGCCTTGCCGGCGTTGGTCGTGCTGACGCCGGCGCCATACATGTCGGCCGCGAAAGCCACATACCCGAGCTGGGCCAGCATGACGGCGCGGTGCTTCGCATAGTCGTTGAGCCCCCACCATTCGTGCACGACCAGCACGCCAGGAAGTTTGCCCTGCGCGGTTTTTCCGTCGTCGTAGGCGAGGAATCCCCGGAGCTTCACTCCGGCATGCTCGTAATATACGGACTTGGTCACGATTTTGGCCTGGGCCGAACACATGGCGGCAAAAAAGCCGATGAAAACGATGAGCTTGTTCATGGCGCAATTCATTGGGCAGACTGGCTCCAACGTCAAACCGGGAGCCACCCGAGCGGCGTGGATCCATGGCCACAGGGACCCCTCGTTCCGCTTACTCGTTATCGTTATCTTCCTCCTTCTCGATCCGGGAGAACGAGAGCGATCAAGAGAATGAGAACGAATTGATTAGCTCGGATAGCCGCCGGCGATGTATTGCTTCAACTGCTCGCATTCGGCGTGATGGGCGTTCGCGACCCAGCGCGAAATATCGCCGATGGAAATAAGGCCGATCAGGCGGCCCTCGTCCACCACCGGCAAATGCCGGCAACGCTTCTCGGCAAACATCGTCATCACTTCCTCGATCGTAGCCTCGGAAGAAATGGTGTTCACCTTCGAAGTCATGACCCGGGTGACCGGCGTGGTCTTCGGATCGATCTCCGACGCGACCACACGCGTGAGCACATCGCGCTCGGTAAAGACACCCGCCAGCCGGCCGCCTTCCATGACAAGGACGCAGCCGATTTTTTGGCGGTTCATTTCGCCCACGGCGGCAGCGACGGTGGCGGTGGGCGGAACAGAAAAAACAGAGGAGCCTTTATGCTCCAGGAGGGTGGATATGGATGCATTCATGGAATTTATAAGGCTTAGGGGTTAGTCTAATACTGCCCGAGTGGGCGCCGGGCTCAACCTTAAATCCGATTTTTTCGGCATTATTTGTCACGGGTTCTTGGTCGTGGGTCCGTCACGAAAGGTTGACCCCCGGCCCAGCCCGGCCGAGTGTGATTCGCGCGGCTCGCCGCGCGAATTGCGCCGATGAAACCCAAACCTTTGCCCGCCGATGTTTTGCGCCGCGTGATCAAAGTCGCGAAGGTCAACGGAATGGTCTTCGTCTTTCCGGTGTCGTGTTTGTGCGCGTTGGTGGCCTTGGTCATGGGCGATTTGCTCAGCGTATTTTTCGGCCTGTGCGTGGCCGCCGCCGGCTGGAGCGAATGGCAGGGAGCCAAGCTTCTTCAGCGCGGCGAGGCGCGCGGCATCAACTGGCTCGTCCGCAGCCAAGTATATCTGATGGGCCTGATTTTGCTCTATGCGCTGACCCAAATGGCCAAGTACGACGCCGACTATGAGCAATCGCTCGTCTCTCCGGAGATGAATCAGTTGCTGCAACAGGCCGGCACAAGCTCGCAGGAAATCCTGCCGCTGGTTCGAATGGCCTTTTATGGGATGTACGGCACGCTCGCGGTGGTGACCGTGCTTTATCAGGGCGGCCTTGCACTTTTTTATCGGCGGCGGGCCGAGACCGTCCGCAACGCGCTGGCCGAGAGCGCGCGACCCGAAGCGGAAAAAACTTAATCCGAACCCGGATTTTTGCCGCGGATACCGCGGAGGGGAATGGATGATATTAAGCAGGAAACCTGGAAGCCAGGAGGCGTTCGAGCAATCCCGACTGATCGGGAATAGGCCAACGAACTCCGGCGAATCGAAGGGGACGTTTCGCGCGGCCTCGGCGGCGCGTTACGGGTAGCGCGCCCTGCCTATCGCCCGTCTCGCGGCTACTGCAGGCGGAACGGCATGTTTCCGATCCGAGCATTGAGCGCGTCCAAAATCTGCCCGGTCTGCTGCCAAGCGACATCGTCGCCCGTCGAAAGGGTCTTGGCCGGGAGAAAATTGTTCACGACGGCGCAGTAGTCGTTGTTGACCATGATGCCGAGCAACTCGCCGGTCTCGCTGAGGACAAGGTCGCCGGTCGAGGGCGAAAAGTCGCCGAAGAGGCGCTTGAAAATGTGGCTGTCCATTTTCACATAGCCGGGCGTGGAGGGATCGAGCTTGAAGGTGACCTCCCCATAACCTCGGCCGCCGTTGCTGATCAGCACGGCGTTGGGAAACTTGAACGGATCGAGGGCCGTCTGATAGATTTTCACTCCGAGCGCGTCGGCCTGCGCGCGATCGACCGGAATGGCGATGATGCGCGGATCGAGCGCAAGAAAGCTGAGCTTCGCGGCTGAACTTTGATAGGTTCCTCTGGAAAAAGTGACGGAGATCTTCCGCCAATCGATGCTCGGCCGCTGCGGCGTAAAACCGAACGGCGTATCGTCCACGTGGACGAGCGCGTAGATCTGCGGACCATCCTGCACGAGAATCGTGCGGGTTTCGCGCGACCGTTCGCCCGAGCCGATCAGCACCGGCCGACTGGCGGTGAACTTGGTGGGCACGCGGTTCGCGAGGAAACGGTCGAAGAGGGTGTTGGCATTGATCGGGGTATTCTCGCGAATTTCCTGCGTAAGTTTGCCCGAGTTTTCCGCGAGCTGGCCGACACCTTGCGCCAGCTGCGTGGTGGTGGCCTGGACCTTTTCGCGTTCCTGGCGCTCAGCCGAAACTTGCGTCTTAAGGGTGTCCGCAGTCTCGCGAAGGAGCTGCTTCTCCTGCTCGTCGACTTTGAACGCGACGGTGAGATCCTCGATCTTCTGCTGCGCCTCTGCGTGGAGCCGCGTCAGCGAGGCGAGTTCCTGCCGTTGCTTTTCAGCCTCGGCCCGCCGGGCTTCGAGCTCCTTTTGCAAAGCCGCGAGCTGCTCCTTGGTCAGAGACGCGTCCTGCGCGGCAGACGCGTATTGCTGGGCCAGCGCCTGCGCTTTCTGTTGCGTTTCGCCGAGGGTCGACGCGAGGCGGGTCTTTTCGGACTGAAGCTGGGAGAGATTCTCATCGCGTTGCTGAAGCATAGCCTGCGCCGACTGAAGCTGCTGCGCGATCCGCGTGCGCGTCGCCTGTTCGTCAGCCAGGGACTCTTTCATCACTTGAACCAAGTCCTGGTCGGCCGACATGGTATTGTTGGCGGCCATCCGCGTAACAGGCGGCTTGCTCGCGCGCACCGGCTCCGCCTTCTCCCACCGCGTGAGCGCGATGAGATTCAGGAATAGAAAATCTATGATGATAAGCAGGAGCGTCTTGTTCATTACGTGGAATCAAGCCTTGGCGGGAAGAACGGAAACAGCCGCGACCGGTGCGGTTTGGCTCTCAAAAATCAACCGGCGCTTGAAACCGCGCACGTGCCGGATTTTCACGAGGGCCACGCAGACAATGCCAAATAAATTCGAGGAATAGGCGGCGAGCAAATTGGCCGGAATCACGCCCACGACCTGCAGCACCAGGGCGGTGGCCGTGCCCATCATGCCGATGTAAAGGCCGCTATCGAAGAGATTTTCCTCGTTTTCCATAAGTCGCAGCTTGAGCTGCGGCGAAATATCCTGGCGGTTGATCTCGCCGATTTTCATGAGGCAAACCAGGTAGGTGATCACCTGGAATAAGGCGAAGACGCCAATGGAGATGACAGTGGGTGTATCCATATCGGTATGAGCGGAGGTTGACGTTTGGGCGGAGGGGGTGGCCAGATTGGCCAGCATAGGGATGACGATCTTAAGACGATATTCCGAAAGCGGCGCAGCTTTAAGCAGAAACGGCTCGGTAGCGACAATGAGCAGAAGGGCAACAAACAGGGCGAGCGCACCGCTTTTGAAATGCGGCAGGGGGGCGCTGCCGTCCGCACCGCCACCGAACGCAAACAACCAACAGTCCAGACCGCGAAAAAGCAAAAAAGCTCCCACAAAGAACCCCAACCACTTAACCGCCAGCGTAAGCCGCGGATAGAGCAGAACCAGCAGGGCGGTGTCGCCGAGGGCCGGTCCCGCGGTCCGGTTGATCGGAACCTGGCGCAACAGGAGCTGGCGGACGGCGCCCTGCCCGTCCCCCAGCGCGAGACGGAGGTCGGCCGCGCCGGGTTCGCCATATTGGATGAGATAGACGGCGACCCGGTCGGCCGAGTCGGAAAACAAGGCGGCCGAATAGATCAGCGGCAGCTGGTCGGGCGCAACCCGGGCCAGATGGGCATATTCTCCAACCGTCTTGGTGCTATCCGTCCGGCTGAGCAGTTCGCTCAGTTGGCCCCAATCGAGGCGTTTGCCAAGTGACAGCAGGTCGAGGTAAAAGAGCTCCAGTTCGCCAAGCTCATTCTTCGCGAGCGCCGACTCGGCCAAGGCCCGCAGCTCGCGTTGAAGCGACGGCGACAGGTGTTCGCCTTGGTAAAGCAGCGCCGTCAGCAGAATTACCGAGTCGAGCGCCTGCCCGCCGGGCTGACCGACCGGCACAAAACGCGTCGTCGCGGTGATATCCCGGGTGCGCAGCAAATCCGTCACCCCCAGCGAGCGCGTGCCGGCCAAGTAATCGCGAAGGGACGCGCGCGCTTTCTCGGTGATTAGAAACGTCAGCACGGGTGTGCTCGCGGTGCGGCCGGTGTTTTCGCGGAGCTTGAAGATCGGGTCGAGAAAGGGATCCCAGCCGCCCCATGCGACAAACTCGGGCTGACGGGCCGAGAGCTTCGCCAGGTGATCGGCGAGCTCCGGCGCGCGCGCGTCGCCCACGGTCCGGGCGGCAGCCAGCACGAGCGCCGCCGGCCCGACCTTTTCCGAATCCACCAGCTGTCCGCCAAATTCCGCGAGCGACGGCGTTCCTGCGCCGGCGGCCTTGAGCAGCGCGGGAGTGACCGACTTCAAGTTGACCGGCAGCATCCAGGCCATGACGGCCAGAACGAAGCCCGCACCGGCCAGCGCGAACGCTCGCGCCGGCGGCAGACGCGGGGTAGGATCATTCGAAACGTTCATGGCTGGAAGCTGGACAAAAGATGAACTCGAAACAAATTCAATTGCCGCAGCCGGGGCGCGAACCCAGACTGGACACCCTTCTCGACCGATGCCGCTGCAAATTGTTCATTACGACAGCCCGATCCTGCGTAAAAAGGGCGAAAAAATAAAAACCTTCGATTCCGCCGTGGCCGAGCTGGCCGCGGCGATGATCGAGACCATGCACCTCGCCGGTGGCATCGGCCTCGCTGCCCAACAAATCGGAAAATCTAAGCAGCTATTTGTAATGGATTTACGTAACGTCGATGCTCAGTTCAGTTGGCGGCTCGACGGCGCCCAACCGCCGCTCGAATTGTTCATGCCGATGGCCGTCGCCAATCCCGAAATCGTGCCCGAAGGGCCGTCCGAGGACACCGCCGAAGAGGGCTGCCTCTCGTTTCCGAATATTCGCGGCGACGTGGCGCGGCCCGAAGCCATCGCGGTGAAATTCCAGGATGAGCACGGCACGCCGCACACGCTGCAATGCGACGGGCTTCTCGCCCGCTGCGTCCAGCACGAGGCCGACCATCTCAACGGCGTGCTTTTCATCGACCGGATGGACAAAAAAATCCGAGCCGGCCTTGAGCCGGCCATCCACGAGTTGAAAAAGCAGACGCGAGCCGCGACGAAAACATGAGTTCAAAGGCCGACGGCATGAATTACGCGCCCCAGGGCAAGTCGCATCCCGTGGTGGATACGGGCGAATTCGTATTCGCCGCGGTCCATCTGGATCACGGCCATATCTATGGCCAGTGCAACGGGCTGGTCGAGGCCGGCACGACATTGAAGTGGGTTTACGACCCGGATCCGAAGAAAGTGGAAACCTTCCGGGCAAAATTTCCGCAGACGAGGCGGGCCCGTTCGTTGGATGAAATTCTGGCCGACCCGGCCGTCCATCTGGTGGCCGCGGCGGCCGTGCCCTGCGACCGCGGCCCGCTCGGCTGCCGGGTGATGTCGGCGGGCAAGGATTATTTCACCGACAAGACGCCGTTCACCTCGCTCCCCCAACTCGAGGAAGCCAGGGCCGCCGTCGCGCGCACCGGCCGAAAATACATGGTTTACTTCAGCGAACGCCTGCACGTGGAATGCGCCGTCCACGCGGGCGACCTCGTGCACGACGGCGCCATCGGCCGCATCGTCCAGGTGATCGGCCTCGGCCCGCACCGCCTCTACAAATCCTCGCGGCCGGCCTGGTTTTTCGAAAAAGCAAAATACGGCGGAATCCTCTGCGACATCGGCAGTCACCAATTCGAACAGTTCCTCTTTTATTCGGGCGCGACCGACGCCGAAATCACGCAGGCGGCGGTGGGCAACCTGGCCAACCCCGACACGCCGGAATTCGAGGATTTTGGCGAAGTCTCGCTGCTCGGCAACAACGGCGCCTCAAATTATGTCCGCGTGGACTGGTTCACCCCCGCCGGCTTGGGCACCTGGGGCGACGGGCGCACCATCATCCTCGGCACCAAGGGTTATATCGAGCTGCGCAAATATGTGGACATCGCCCGCGACAAGACCGGCGACCACGTTTATCTCGTGGATGACAAAGGCGAGCAGCACATCGAGGTGCACGGCCGGGTCGGTTACCCCTTTTTCGGCGAACTTATTCTCGATTGCCTAAATCGCACCGAAAAGGCGATGACCCAGGTCCACGCGTTCAAAGCCGCCGAACTGTGCCTGCGCGCGCAACGGGCGGCGCGAAGAATCAGCCTCAAGGCGCCGGAGCCGGCTCCCAGCGCAAAAGGGGCGGCCTGATTCCAGCCGCCGCGCCCCGACCAATGGCCCGCTCTCGTCCCGCACCGGCCCACTCCATCGCGACCCGTACCGGCGACGACGGCACCACCGGCCTGCTCTACGGAAAACGCGTGCCGAAAGATCATCCCCAAATCGAAGCCGTCGGCGCGTTCGATGAGCTCAATGCTGCGCTTGGCCTGGCCCGGGCCACCAGCCCGGATCCTATCCGGCGCGTGGCCTTGGAAAAAATCCAAAAAGACCTCGTGGCCCTGATGGGCGAAGTCGCCTGCGCCGAATGCGACGCAAAAAAATATGCGGCCTCGAAATTTCCCAAGATTGGCGAAGCGGAGCTGGCCTGGACCGATGCGACGGTCGCCGCTCTTGAGACGAAGAAGATCCGCTTCGACGGGTGGGCCACGCCGGGCGCAAATCTGCAGGCCGCGGCGCTCGATCTCGCCCGGACCGCAGCCCGGCGCGCGGAGCGACGGCTCACGGCACTGCCGGCACGCGGACGGAAGGTGAGGCCCATCGTGCGACAATGGGCCAACCGGGTGGCGGACCTGCTCTGGCTGATGGCCCGCGAAGCGGAACAGTAACAAAGTTCCAGGTTCCAGGTTCAGATTTCTTGGGCCGCCGCGTCACTCCCCTTGCCACCTGTTACCTGATCCCTTCGACTTGTTACTTCTTCCATTCGGAATTCGACATTCTCCGTTGGATACTCAAGGTATTCATTCCATGCTTGTTGCCGTCGTCTTGATCCTTCTTTCCGCCGCCTGGCGCCTCATGGCGGCCGACTCACCCGCACTGGGGAATTTTTCCCCGCTGATGGCGCTGACGTTTTGCGGCGCGGTTTATTTTCGCGACAAGCGTCTGTGGGCCGTGCCGTTTTTTGCGCTGAGCCTAAGCGACCTTTGGCTTAACTGGCATTATGCATCCACTCTGCATTATTCCTGGAGTTTGGGCGGCGCGCTGGTGCGCACCGCCTGCTTCGCGGCCGGGCTCGGCTTGGGGACGCTCGCGGCCCGCCGGAAGAGCTGGACCACCCTTTTCTCCGGCGCGCTGGGCAGTTCCTTGCTGTTCTATTTCGCGACCAACACCCAGCAGTGGTGGGGCGACGTATTTTACGCAAAGACGTTCGCCGGCTGGTGGCAGGCCATGACCGTCGGGCACCCGTCGTTTCCCCCTACGCTCTTTTTCTTTCGCAACACCCTGGTGAGCGACCTGCTCTTCACCGGCCTGTTCGCGCTCGCGATGGAATGGGCGGCGCTCCGCCGCGGCGAAGAAAGCCTGCTAGGAGGAACCCCCCGGGCTGCGCCCACGGGTTCCTAAACTACAGCAAATCGGCCGCGAGCTCGGCGAGTTTGGAGCGCTCGCCTTTCATCAGCTTGACGTGCGCGGCGAGAAGCTGCCCTTTCATGCGGTTGTGGGCATAGGCCAGTCCATTGCTGCGCGAGTCGACATAAGGGTTGTCGATCTGGGCGGGATCGCCGATCAAGACGATTTTTGAGCCTTCGGAAATCGGGGTGATGACCGTCTTGACCTCGTGCGGCGTCAGCTGCTGCGCCTCGTCGAGGATAAAAAAGCGACGGGCGATGGAGCGGCCGCGGATGAACGCCAGCGCCTCGATTTCCACCAGGCCGCTCTTGATCAGGCGCTCGTAGGGCTTGACCGGGGCCAGGCTGTTGGAGTGTCCGTGGCCGCCGTGCCCGGCGGCCTGCACGGGAGCCATCGAGGCGAGCGGATCGTCGTAATTCCGTTTTTTCTTTTTGGAAACTTTCTTGGAGACGAACTGCGGCTCCTTGGGCGGCTTCGAAGGCATGAGGACTTCAAGCGCGTCGTAATAAGGCTGGAGCCAGGGCCGCATCTTCTCTTCCAGCGAACCGGGGAGAAAACCGATGTCCTTGCCGAGCGAAATCACCGGGCGAGAGATGGAAACGCCGTCGTAGCGCGATGACTCGTCGCTTGTCTGGTAAATGGCGCACGCGGTGGAAAGGAGGGTCTTGCCCGTGCCGGCCTTGCCGAAGCAGGTGACCAGCGAGATGGAATCGTCGAGCAGAGCATCCATGAAGAACTGCTGCTCGAGGTTGCGCGCACGGATGGCGATCCCACCCGGGGCCTTGACGTACTCGGGAATCTTCAGCCGGCGCACGAGGCCGTCGCCGTAATGGCGCGCGGGCATCGTTTTCCCTTCGGCCGAGCGCAGGAGGACATATTCGTTGACGAAGAGCGCCCGCGCGGCCGCCGGGGGAAGTTCGAACTCGCCCTCGGAGCAGAAGCGCTGCAGTTCATACATGGTGAGGGCAATCTCGTTGTAGGCGTTCTCATCCGTGGGCTCGGGCACCTTGTCGTTAAGATAGTCCTCCGACTCGAGACCGACGGCACGGGCCTTGAGCTGGACGTTGACATCCTTGGTCACGAGAATGGTTGGAGGCGGATAGGTCTCCTGGACGAAAAGCGCACAGGCGATGATGCGGTTGTCCTTTTTGGAAAGATCGGGCAGCACCGCCCGCAGGCGTTGCATCGCCGGAGAGTTTAAGTTGTTGTCCGCCAGATAGCGATTGATGACGACGGAAAGCGTGCCCCCGGTGGACAATTTCACCCCTTCGAGCATCGTGCGCGAATCGGGTAGAAGTTCCTGCAAATAGCGGTGCACCCGGCGGGCATTGCGGCCGCGCTCGGTTGACTGTTCGCTCTTGATGTTGTCGAGCTCCTCCAAGACCTCGACCGGAATGACGAGATTGTTTTCTTCGAACGAAAAGAGCGACTGCGGATCGTGCAGCAGAACGTTCGTGTCGAGCACAAAGGTCTTAACTTTGGCTGAGACCTTGAGCTGCGGTTGAGGAGTAAATACCCCGCTCAGGTGTTCCATCGATTGTGGATATCTTGTGAGCAAAGATGCAGGCTTCATGCCGTTTGTCGATGACGGAATGGAGATGAATCGAAATTGTCACATTGGAATTTTATTTGGATTTTAAATCTTGTCGCACGAAACCGGCGTTGGCGCGCCCGCTGCGTAGCGGTTCGGAAATAAAGCGCGTGTCGTTGTCGGCGCAAACGCCATCGCGTTTTATTTCCAAAATACGCCCCATGGCTTGTTCCCCCAAACGTAAGCGGGCCGCCTACCCCTAGGCGGCCCGCCATGTGCTTGTTAGTGCCCATATCTCCTTTGCAGGAGAACCAAACCAATAACACCAATGAAAAGACGCGGATCGGCGTCGGCGGTTTCAAAAAACTTCACCAAAACTTCCGTATTTCAAAACATCTGCGACATCGCTCCAGCAGCGGGTTGGACTTCGCCTCCACACGGCTCAACCAAAATGGCTGGGCCGTCTGGACAAAGGCCAGTTCGGGCTTGTCGGCGGCGAATTCGCCTTCGAGCAGTCAGTCAATAAATTCCGACCAACCGTGGTCGAATGAACGCCGCCATCCGCAAGACCGCATGAAGAGAAGGCGATCGATTGTTTTTGCGCTTTCCCGGTCAATCTTCTCTTCTCGAAACTCCCCTGAAAGAGGGGAGCTTTTTCTTCCCTGACCGACTGTCGAAAACACCGTGCCCCTGCTCGACCCTCTTTTTTCCGTCGGGGCTATTCGCAAGGTCATCTGGCAGCTCTGGTATCCCTTCGTCACCCGCCGGCTCCAGAGGGAGGAAGTCCTTTTTCTCAATTACGCCTTTGAAACCGATCCGCCGATGGGTTTGCCGCTCGCGCCGGTCGACGAAACCAACCGCGCCTGCATCCAACTCTATCACCATGTGGCGACACAGGTTGAGCTCCGCGGCAAAAATGTGCTCGAGATCAGCTGCGGGCACGGCGGCGGCGCCTCCTACCTCGTGCGCACCTTGCGGCCTTCGCACTATACCGGCCTCGACCTGAATCCGGCCGGCATCCGTTTTTGCCAGCAACGCCATCGGGCGGAGGGGCTCAGTTTCGTCCAAGGCGACGCCGAAAAGCTCCCTTATCCGGACAACACCTTCGAGGCCGTCATCAATATCGAAGCGTCGCACTGTTACCCGGCGTTCCCGCGCTTCTTGGCGGAAGTCGCGCGCGTGCTCCGGCCCGGCGGACATTTTCTTTATGCCGATTTTCGATTCAGCGAACGCTTCGCCGAATGGGAAAAGGCACTCGCCTCGGCTGCGCTGACCATGACCGCCTCGCGTATCATCAACGCCGAGGTGCTGCGGGGCATGGATCGGAATTCCCAACGCTCACAGGACTTGGTCGCACGCCACGTCCCGAAGTTTTTGCGCTCTCTCAGCGAGGATTTCGCCGGCGTTCGAGGCTCGCGCGTGCACACCGCTCTCCAAAGCGGGACGCTTTCCTATCGTTCGTATTGTTTCCGTAAGCCATAAACGGAGACGCCCAACGTCAAAAACGTTGGGCGTCGCAGGAATTAATTGAGCCGCGTTTATTCGGGCGATCTTACCGGCGCCAGCCGCCGCCATGCCAGCCACCACCATGCCAGCCGCCGCCCCACCCCCAGCCGCCGCGCCAACCCCAACCGCCGCGGAAACCCACGCCCACCGAAACGGGCCAGAACCACGGATAGTAATAGCCGTAACTCGCCGGGTAGTAATAAACCGGCGCCGGCTGATCGTAGACGACGGTATAACCGGGAGAGGCCTCTGAGTAAACCGGAGCCGGCGTGGACGGAGCGGGCGTGGTCACGACCGTCGGAGTCGAACCGCTTCCCGTTGCCGGCGTGGATGAGCCGGCGGTCGGCAGGAGGCGGTAGGTCACAACGCGATTCTCTCCATTGGTGAAGGAGTAGGTCACAGTGACGTCACTCCCTGTTTGAGAAATCATGGCCACCTTAGAGCCATCCGGAGCGCCCTTGTTCATCAAGTCGTTCGGCGTTGGAAGCTGGCTGACGTAATCGACCTCGTTGGCCACCGGCGCGGGAGCGGGTGGATCGGCGAAGCAAACAGCGGCGGTGAAAGCAGCCGCGAGAATAGCGATAATCGTAAATTTTTTCATGGCAAAAGGGGCCTTCAACCTACAGTGCGACAGCGGGATGGCGCGAGTGTTTCATTTGGCCAAACGCCACACCGAGGCCCATGTTTCAATGATAGTTATGCAATTTTTCGCCGGCCAGTCCCGGCCACGACCCTCGCAGCGGTGCAAGAGCAGGTTCTATCGACTGTACTCGCAGATCATTAACAGACAAGTGCAGACGCCGGTTTTAATACGGAGGCGCGCCGAACTTAACCCGGATGCATCACACCTTTTCATCCGACGAT
>JBEKQH010000006.1:0-14242 GCA_049519915.1 Opitutaceae bacterium | reverse complement strand
ACGGCCGCATCGGCGAATTATTGGCCGGTCTCGAAGCGACCCGCGCCGCGCTGGAGGACGATCAGCGGGTTGTCCTGCACCATGCGCGGCGCGACTATGACCGGGTCACGAAGCTGCCGGCGGATTTCGTGCGCGAAAAAGCCGCGCACAGCAGTCGCGCCTACCACGCGTGGGCCGAGGCCAGGGCAAAATCGGATTTCGCGGGCTATGCGCCGTTTCTGGAAAAGCACCTGGCGCTCGCCCGGCGCGAGGCGGAGCTGCTCGGTTATGGCGCCGCGCCTTACGATTACCACGTCGACAAACACGACCCGGGCCTGACCGCGGCGGCCATCGGGCGGCTGTTCACCGAACTGAAGGCGGAGCTGGGTCCGCTCGTCCGCGCGATCACCTCGTCGCCGGTCAAAGCGCGCCCGGACGTTTTCGGCGGGTTTCCCGTCGAACAGCAACGGGCCTTTCTGCGGGAGGTGACGGAACGGATCGGCTTCGACTACCGGCATGGGCGCATCGATGTGTCGCTGCATCCCTTCTGCTCCGGCAGCGGAGCGGACATCCGCATGACGACGCGATTCGACGCCGACCACCCGCTCGATTCGCTTTTTAGTTCGATCCACGAAACCGGCCACGGGCTTTACGAGCAGGGTCTGCCGTCCGCCCACCACGCGACCGCGCTCGGCCAGGCCGCGGGCATGGCGGTGCATGAATCCCAAAGCCGCCTGTGGGAAAACCAGGTCGCGCGCAGCCGGGCCTTCTGGAAATTTTTCGAACCGCGCTTCCGTGAAAAATTTCCCGCGCAGACGGGAGCCATTTCGTCGGACGAACTCTACCTTGCCATCAACGCCGTGGAGCCAACGCTGATCCGCGTCGATGCCGACGAGGTGACCTACAACCTGCACATCGTGCTCCGCTTCGAACTGGAGAAACAGCTTTTCACGGGCGAACTGGCCGTGCGCGACCTGCCGGTTGCCTGGCGGAGCGCGGCGCGGGAGCTGCTTGGCCTCGAGCCGGCGGACGACCGCGAAGGCGTTCTGCAGGACGTGCATTGGAGCGGGGGCGCCTTCGGCTATTTTCCCAGTTACTGTCTCGGCAATATGCTGGCGGCGCAACTTTGGGCCTCGGCGCAGCGCGCCCTGCCGGGACTGGCCGAGGATTTCGCGCGCGGCGATTTTTCGCGTTTGCTCGGCTGGCTGCGCGTCAACATCCACGCCCAAGGCAAACGATACGACCTGCTCGAACTTTCCCGGCGCGTAACCGGGGAGGAGCTGTCACCTAAGTTCCTTATGCAATATTTGCGCGAACGCTATGGGGAGTTGTATTTGAAGTAAGAGGTGACAGGGGCCAAGTAGCAGGAGCGCGCAGCGCGCGAACACTGAACGCTGAACTCCGAGCGCCCAAGACCGAAGGGCGATCAATTCCCAACCACCAACTACCAACTACAAAATACTAACTACGGTCTGAGAGAACGATAACGAGAATAAGAACGATTTCGCTATCAATGGCCCAAGGCCCAATGACCCTGATCGACACTCATACCCATCTTGATTCCTTCGCCCGGCGCGGCGACCTGCCGGCCGTGCTGGCGCGCGCGCGCGCGGCGGGAGTGACGACGATGATTGCGATTGGCACGGCGCCGGACGACTGGACGCTGTATCGCGATCTTACCCGCCAATATCCGGGTGTGGTCCATTTCGCGGTCGGGCTGCATCCGTGCAGCGTGGACGAAAACTGGGCCCGGGCCGTGGCGCAGATCGAGGCGTTCTGGGATGCGGCCGCCGCGCCGCAACCCACGGCTTTAGGCGAATGCGGGCTCGACCGTTTTCATCTGCCGAAGGAGTTAGCGGCCGCAGAAAAGATTTTTGCATGGCAGCGCGCGGCCTTTGCGGCTCAGATTGAAATAGTCAAACGCCTCGCTTGCCCGCTCGTGGTGCATTCGCGCGGCGCATTCCGCGAATGTGTGGAAATGATCGATGCGAGCGGCTTCGACTGGACCCGGGTGGTTTTCCACTGTTTTTCCGAAGGCGAGGCGGAGATGGGCGAACTTGTGCGCCGCGGTGGACGAGGTTCGTTCACCGGCATCCTTACCTATAAGAATGCCGACACGACACGCGCCGCCGCGCGGGCGCAAGGGCTGGGGCGGCTGATGGTCGAGACCGACGCGCCCTACCTCACGCCGGTGCCGCACCGCGGAAAGCCCAACGAGCCGGCGTTCTTGCGCCCTACCGCGGAGTTTGCCGCCAATTTCTTTGGCGTGACCCTGGACGAATTGGCCGCGACCACCACGGCGAACGCGAAGAGCTTTTTTGGGATCTGATTATTTTAACCCGGATCGAGCACACGAGGAGATGTGCTCGATCCGGGTTAAAATAATCAGGCTTCATCGAACTTGCGGGCGAAGAGCGTCTCGAGCTCGGTCAACATCGGCGCGGCGTCGTCGCCCGTCGCGATGAACTTGACCTTCGAGTCTTTCCCGGCGGCCAGCATCATCAGGCCCATGATGCTTTTCCCGTTAACCTGCTCCTCTTCCTTTTCAACGAAGACATCGCATTTATACCGATTGGTAATGCGGACAATCATGGCTGCAGGACGGGCATGAATGCCCATTTTGTTTTGTACTAACAGCTCTTTAACAAGCGGCTGCAAGGCAGGCGTGGTATCGGTTTTGTCCATCAGTAAAAATCAGCGGGGGAGGGTTCATGGGGCGGGCTCGGCTTGCAACCTAAAAACTCCCAGCTCACGCTCATGACCATGTCTTTGTTGAAAACAGCGATTATTGTGCCTTGTCGTCTGGAGTCCAGCCGCTTCACACGCAAGCTCTTGCATCCGATTTGCGGCCAGCCGCTTTTGCTCTGGGTCGCGAAGCGTATTGTGGCGCAGGCGCCGGAACTTCCGCTGTTTTTTGCGGTGGATAGCGAGTTGTTGCGCGCACCTCTGGCGGCGCAGGGTTTCCAAACGATCATGACCCGCCCCACCCATGCCAGTGGCACCGACCGTCTGGCGGAGGCCAATGGAACGGTGCAGGCCGAATGCGTGGTTAACGTCCAGGCCGATGAGCCGCTTGTCACAGGCGCGCAAATACGTAGCTTATTGAAACTTATATCAGGCGAAGCCCCGATGGCGACGATGGCCACGCCGTTTCGGCGCGCCATGGATTTTGTCGACCCGAATCAAGTGAAGGTGGTGTTTGCCCCGGACGGACGCGCGCTGTTCTTTTCTCGGTCGCCGCTGCCCTTTGCCCGAGAATATCGCGGCGCGGTCGATGACGCCTGGGTGGCGTCCAACCCGTGTTACAAGCATCTGGGGTTATATGCCTATCGATCCCAGTTTTTGGAAAAATATTCCTCATTGCCGCCGGGCCGTTATGAGCAGATCGAAAAACTTGAGCAACTTCGCGTGTTGGAAGCCGGTTATGAGATCAAGGTTGGGCTGACGGATGATCCGACTATCGGCGTGGACACACCGGAGGACGCGGCAAAATTCGAGCAATCGCTGGGGCAAAGGTAAAGATTGAAGTGGGAAGCCAGGAACCCCGGAGAAGAAGAATGACGAATTCCCAATGACCAGTGTGCCTGACAACGCAGGAAAGTCCCAAAGGCCAAACTCCAAATCCCAATCTTTTTTACACGAAGAGCGCGAAGCGACTGGCGTTATCTGTCATCAAACTTCCAACCAAGCGTTGCCTTTGCCCTTGATGGCGGAATTCTAACGGCTCTTCGCGTTACATGGCGACCTTCGTGTAAAAAGGAGTTTCCGCCTAAATCTTCCCCGCCTTGCGCGCGGTGACCATCTTGTAGAAATCAGTGAAGAGCGGATCGGCGTCGTTGGGTCCGGGCGCCGCTTCGGGATGGTATTGCACGCAGAAGACCGGCAACTCCCGGTGGCGCAGGCCTTCGACGGTCTGGTCGTTGAGGTTGATTTCAGTGACGACGGCGCCGCGGTTTTCGACGGATTTTGGGTCCGTGGCGAAACCGTGGTTTTGCGCGGTGATGGAGACTTTGCCGGTCTCGAGGTTTTTTACCGGCTGGTTGCCGCCGCGATGACCGAACTTGAGCTTGAAGGTCGTGCCGCCAAGCGCGTGCGTGATCATCTGGTGGCCCAGGCAGATGCCGAAGATCGGGTAATCGGGCAGGAGCGCGGTGACGGTCTTGTGGATATAGGGCAGGGCGGCCGGGTCGCCGGGGCCGTTGGACAGGAAAACACCGTCCGGCCGCTGCTCGCGCACCTGCTCTGCGGTCGCGAGGGCGGGAAAGACTTGCACCTCAAAGCCGTGGCGCACGAGTTTCCGGAAAATGGAATGCTTCGCGCCGTAGTCGAAAGCGGCCACTCGGAATTTTTTCGCGGGAATGCCGGGCGCATTCATCGTCGTGCCCACGGGCATATAGGGGGCGTTGTGGTTCGCCAGATTTTCAGCGCTCCAGATGAACGGATGCTGGCAGGTGACGTCCTTCACATAATCGGCGCCGGCCATGTCCCGCCAGGCGCGGGCCCGGCGCACGGCTTCGTCGTCGGCGAGGGGGAGGGTGCTGAGGCAGCCTTTCATCGCTCCTGCAACCCGGAGCTTTTTGGTCAGCGCGCGCGTGTCCACCTCGCTGATGCCGGGAATGCCGTATTTTTCGAGATAGTCGCCGAGGGCAAGCTGCCCGCGCCAGTTGCTGACGACGGGCGAGAGTTCACGCACGACAAAGCCGGAGCATTTCGGCCCCCTGGCTTCGGCATCCATGTCATTCACGCCGTAATTGCCGATTTGCACGGCGGTCATGGTGACGATCTGGCCGAAATACGAGGGATCCGTGAGGATTTCCTGATATCCGGTCATCGACGTGTTGAAAACGCATTCGCCGGCGACGGTGGCGGCGGCGCCAAAGGCAAGGCCGCGGAACACCGATCCGTCTTCGAGGGCAAGGACTGCAGGCTTGGACAACATCAAGGGCTTATCCTTACATAATAAGGGCCGGTCCTGGAAAGGCAAAACCGCCATACCATGCGCTGACTCTGCGATTGAATGCTAACAGTTTGCTGGGCGGGAAGGAGGAAACCCGGAAGCCAGGAATCAAACGACTTACGCGCAAATCCCAAACGCCAAACTCCAAATCCAAAAAAAATCCAAAATAACCACTGGGGGTCGAACCCATCGCTCTGAGTTTGTCGAAAGGGCGGAGGAGAGCGACGCGTGCGTGCCTTCGGCGGCAAGAGTCGCGCAAAAACACGCCCTGGATCTTCAGTTTCTTTGGCGTTTGCTGTGTCCTCCATAGCGCGAAGAGCGACGGAGGAGACATTGGGTATGGGAATTTTTCTAGATCAGGGTGGTGTCTGCGCTTCCCTCACGATGGAGAACACCGGGGCCAGCGACGTTTCCGCCGCTGGAGCCTGGTCGGCTTCAACGTCGGGCGAAGCGCGCCGTTGCCGACGCCGCTTGATCGCCTTTTCCGCGCGCCGATCCAGCCAGCGAATGAGGCCGAAGCGCGGCCGTGGACTGACAAATTCCTTCGACTCCGTGGGCTGGCCTTGGGTGTAAAGGCTCTCGGGATCGACGTAGGTGCCGAAGAGCAGATCCGCCACGGGCAATCCGAACACCCCGGAAATCGCCTCGTTGCAGCGGATATCCGCGTGGTGCCGCAGATGGAACGCGTAAGCCTTTCGCCAAAAACGCCCTTGCTTCGGACGCGCGATCAGCCGGTCCCAGGTGGCCTGCGGCCAATGCTCCACCGCATGGATCAGCTCGTAGAGCGTCAGCGACCAGGCCAGCGCGAGGAAGCCGCCGAGAAAAACCGGGACGTGTGGCAGGAGCCATTGGGCCGGGATAAAGAAAACACAGGCCAGCAGCGAAAAGGCCGCCAGCGTATACCATGGAAAATACGAGGCGGTGTGCTGCTTCTCATCGACGATCGGATAATGATTTTCGACCAAAAATGGCATGGCGGGTTTCCCCTTTTTCCCTTTTTGGTAACCGATCCGGGTCAGCGCGTGATGCAGCGTGTGTTGCTTGTAGAAGTAGCTCAAAAACGGAACCAACGGCGAATGAAGCACGTAGCGGTGGAACGCGTATTCGACGAAGGCGTTGACGCAGTGCGCGGCCAGGAACGTAAGTCCCAGGGCGATCCAGCCGGCGGAAAGCTGGGCGTGCCAGACTCCGGGTGCGATCAGGGCCAGCGTGCCAAAAAGGCCGGCCAGCGTGATGGCGACGGTGAGAAGAAAAAGCGTGACGGAGAACTTCGGCTCAAGTTTGAGGCCGTGAGAGTTTTGGGACATAAAGAGGGCTGATGGGAACTATTAGACTCGCGTGGAAAGAATAACGCCAACTTAAACGGCGCAAAAAATTGCGTTCCGCCATTTGTTAGCGTTCCGGACTTTCCGACATTATGCATTCCAAAGCTATGCTCGTCCGTCCGCTTCTCGTAGCCGGCGCTTAAAAAATATGATCCCGCCATTTGACACGGATTGGTTAGGCCCCTAACTGTCCCGCGAAATCCCTTCATGCCTTACCAAGAAAACCGCACCGCCTGGTTTGAGGGCCAGGGGCTTTGGCCGCACGTTCCGGCGTCTGACTGGCAGGATTGGACCTGGCAGCTCAAGAACCGCCTCACCACGATCGATCAACTTGAGCGCTTCATGACGCTCACGCCCTCGGAGCGAGCGGGCTGTCTGTTCGCGAGCCAGAAGCTGGCGCTCGCGATCACGCCATATTTCTTCAATCTGATCGACCGCGACGACCCGGATTGCCCGATCCGCAAACAGGTCATCCCGCGCGACGGCGAGATGGCCTTGGCCGAAGAAGAGAGGCTCGATTCGCTCGGCGAAGACGGGCACTCGCCCGTGCCCGGCCTGGTGCATCGCTATCCGGACCGCGTGCTGTTTCTCGTGACCGACCGGTGCGCCGCCTATTGCCGCTATTGCACGCGCAGCCGCCTCGTGAGCAACGCGCAGGATTACAATTTCCATCCCGAATACGAACAGGGCCTGCGTTACATCGAGGCGCATCCGGAAATTCGCGACGTGCTTCTTTCGGGCGGCGATCCGTTGCTGCTTTCGGACAAAAAGCTCGACCATCTGCTCAGCCGTTTGCGCGAGATCAAGCATATCGAGTTCATCCGCATCGGCTCGCGGATCCCCGTTTTTCTGCCGCAGCGCATCACCCCGGAGCTGTGCGAAATCTTCAAGAAGCACGGACCCATCTGGATGAGTATCCATGTGAATCATCCGAAGGAATGCACGGCCGAGCTGCGCGATGCCTGCGAGCGCCTCAGCTTTGCCGGCGTGCCGCTGGGCAACCAAAGTGTGTTGCTCAAGGGTGTGAACGATGACGCCGACGTGATGAAGGCCCTTGTGCACCGCTTGCTGCGGATGCGGGTGCGCCCCTATTATCTTTACCAGATGGATCTCATCACCGGGGGATCGCACTTCAAGGTCGATGTCCGCAAGGGAATCGAGATCATCCGGGCGCTCCGCGGTCACACGACCGGCTATGCGATCCCGCAATACGTCATCGACGCCCCCGGCGGCGGCGGCAAGGTGCCGATCAACCCCGACTACGTCGAAAAGATCACCGAGGACGAGGTGGTCTTCCGCAACTACGAGGGGAAAACCTTCAGCTATCCGTTGAAGAGCACGCCGCTTGTGCCGGCCGACCAGCCGGCGGAAAAGGTTGTGCAGCCCGCGGAGATGTTTACCTGAGGCAGAAAATTGGCAGTTTAAGCGGGAAGCCCGGAAGCCAGGAATCGACCACTGATATTTTTACGCTAAGGCCGCAAAAAACACGAAGGCGGAGGTGTTTTCCGCGGATTGCGCGGATATCCGTGGCAAGCAGCGCTCATTAGTGGCTATGCCATCCGTAGCCCAGAGCCCGTCGAAGGGGCGAAGGAGGGTTAAAATACGGTTTCTTTGGATTGATCTCTGCGCATTCTGTGATCTCTGCGGTAAGATCCTGGCTTCCGGGTTTCACTCTTAAAAGTCGATTATATCCGTGTAGTTCGTGGTCGATAGATCGGATGGATGCCTTTCACTTGGCGGCCTCCGCGATCTTCGTGTAAAAATCCGAATGGATAAAATTATCCGCGCTATCCGCGGGGAAATCCTAAGAAAATCGCGCAGCGCGCGTTATCCTGGTGATGAACATCAATCAACGCGTTCGGAGCGTGCCCTTTCCCATTGCTTCAACCGGGCGCACCGGTCTTTGATTGGAGCACCCCATGAAGCGCTTCCGGCTTCTTTTTGTTCTGTTTATCCCGCTGCTGGCAAGTGCCACGCCGGCTGACACTGGCGCCGTGGTCAGCGCGATCAACGCCCTCGGTCTCGATCTTTATCGCACACAGTCCGCTGGCAACGGCAACCTGTTGTTTTCGCCCTATTCGATCCAGAATGCGCTCGCGATGACCTACGCCGGAGCCGCCGGCGACACGCGCGTGGAGATGCAGCGTGTGCTGCATTATCCGGCGGGTGTCATTCTGAGCGCAGCGAAGAATCCAGAGCGATACGGACAACCACATCCAACTGGATTCTTCGCTGCGCTCAGAATGACAGTGGAGGATAAAATCCGTGTTCATCAGCGTCATCCGCGGAAATTTTTTTTGATTTGCCTTGGATCGACCTCCGCACCCTCCGCGGTAAGAGCTTGAGGCCCTTCGCGGTTAAAAATCCGGCACTTTGGCGCGCGCCGGCTGACAAACTATTTAGGTCGTGTGTCCTAACAAGTTAGGGTGTAGATCGTTTTACAGGCATCTGCGCATGCCTTCTCCGTTATGAAAACTTCTAAAATCCTTGTTCTATTCGTTTGTTTTGTCCTCGCTTTTCCTCTCACGGCTTTAGCCGATACGAACGACGTGACGACCGCGGTCAATTCCTTGGGTCTCGATCTTTACCGCATCCAGTCCGCCGGTAACGGTAACCTTCTGTTTTCGCCGTATTCGATCCAGAATGCGCTGGCGATGACCTATGCCGGGGCCGCCGGCGATACACGTGCCGAAATGCAGCGCGTGCTGCATTATCCGGCGGACGAAAATGCGTTGGACTCGGGGTTTGCCGAGCTTGCCCGGGAACTCGCGCAAATCCAGCAAGATTCGGCCCAGGCGGTGGCGGCGGACAAAAATACCGGCGGCCGGCATCCCAGCACCCCGGTCGAACTGCACGTGGCCAACCGGCTTTTCGCCCAAACCGGCTACGATCTGCGCGAGACCTTTCTTGCGCTCGTAAAAGACAATTACGATGCGCCGGTTGAACAGCTCGATTTTGCCCACGCCACGGAGCAGGCCCGCTCCGCCATCAATGGTTGGGTGGACGAGCAGACCAAGGGGAAAATTACCAATTTGATTCCTCCAGGAGGCGTTTCCCCGAAGACCCGGCTGGCTCTGGCCAACGCGATCTATCTGCATGCCGGTTGGGGTAAACCGTTCGATGAGGGTTGGACCAAACCGGCGGAATTCTTCGTCCATGGGACGGAAAGCGACACGGTGCCGACGATGACCCAGCTTCATTCCTACGGTTACCTGCATCGCGATGGATTTACCGCGGTCAGCCTGCCTTACGCTGGCGACGGAATCCAATTCCTTGTCTTGCTGCCCGATACGCACGACGGCCTGGCGGCCCTGGAGAGCAAAATTACTCCGGCCCTGCTGGCCGAGTGCGCGAATTTGCCCGCGACCGACATCGATTTGTTTCTGCCGAAATTCAAGCTGACGCCGCCGTCGTTGGCCCTCAATAGCGAGCTTGCGAAGCTCGGACTGAAGACCGCCTTCGACGACCCGAAACACAGCGCCAATTTTGACCGAATGGCTCCGCGTAAGCCGGACGACTATCTCTACATCGGCGCGGTCTTCCACAAGGCGTTTCTTTCGCTTGACGAGGATGGCACGGAAGCGGCCGCCGCAACGGTGGTCGAAATGATGACGGCGGCAATGGCCAGGTATGAGCCGGATAAACCCAAGCCCATCGAAGTCCACGTCGATCACCCGTTCATTTTTGCCATCCAGCACGTGTCGTCGGGAGCCTGCTTGTTTCTCGGGCGCGTGACGGATCCACGGTAACGGTTTTTCCAGGAGCTGCCGCACCTTGCGGCCAGCTCCTCCGGACGCAAACGACATCGCGCTTTATTTCAAAAACACGCCCTAATAGATGTTTTTTAAATATTAATTCGCACTTATCATATCATAAGACGTTGATTATAAATAGCTAAAGTTATTCGAAAGATTTCGACATTTTTTAACGACGAATTTTGAGCGAAAGGCCTGATGCCTCGTCTATCTCTGAGTAGTCAGTGTCGTTCAAAAGAACGAACATAGTTTGTAGTTCTACGGTTTGCTTGGTGTTAGGTCATGTCGGCCGCCTCGAAAGGGGCGGCCTTCATGTTTTCAGCCATGAATGGACCCGCGGGTCCATTCATGGCTGAAAATATTTGCGGCGATTTTTTGCTGGAGATGGGTGCAGCGCAGCTTCGACTCGCTGTTGCGCACGGCCATCGCGTAGGCCGCGGGTTCGCCGACGAGGATGACTTTCTTTTTGCCGCGCGTAATGGCCGTGTAGAGCAAGTTGCGCTGCAGCATCACAAAGTGCGCCTTGAGCAAGGGAATGATGACGACGGGATATTCGCTGCCCTGCGATTTATGGATGCTGATGGCGTAGGCGAGTCCGAGGTTGCCCAACGCCCCGCGATCGAACTCGTGTCTTTCGCCGTCGAAATTGGCTAGCAGCGTTCCGGCACTCGTATTTACGGAAAGAACGGTGCCGATATCGCCGTTAAAGAGGTTCTTATCGTAGTCGTTGCGCAACTGGATGACCTTGTCGCCGGCGCGGAATTCGCCCAACGGTCCCCGCAGGCTTGCCCTGAGCGAAGCCGAAGGGCCTGTGGTGAGCGGAGTCGAACCGTTTAACGCCGCCTGTAACTGCGCGTTGAGATTGGCCACGCCGGCAACGCCCTTGTGCATGGGCGCAAGAATTTGCACGTCGTTGATGGGGTGAAACCATTTCCAGTTCCGGGGGACGAAGTCGACGCACAGTTCGATGACCTTTTGCAGGCAATCCTCGGCCGACGGGGCGGCGACGAACGTAAGATCGCTCCAAGCCTTTGCGTCGGCCGTATCGTTCACCACCGGGGGAAACGACGGGTCGCCGGAGTTGATCGCGTGGGCGGTGGTGACGATGTCACTTTGCCCGTGTTGGCGATAGACCATGGAAAGCCTTGTGACGGGAATTGTAGCCGGGCTCGCCGAGCCCGGATGGCCGGGGTCGCCGATCCCGGCGATAGCGATGAGGTCCTTCAGGACGTTGCCGGCCCCGACGCTGGGGAGCTGGTCGGTGTCTCCCACTAACAACAGATGCGCTCGCGCGGGCACGGCCTGGAACAGCGCGGCGGCCAGTCGGGTGTCGAGCATTGAGACTTCGTCGACGATGAGAAAATCCGTGGCCAGGGGCGAGTGTTCGTTGGCGGTGAAGCCGCCGCTGGCGGCGTCGTATTTCAGCAGGCGGTGGATGGTGAAGGCCAGGCCGCCGGTGGTCTCGGCCAGGCGCTGGGCCGCGCGGCCGGTCGGTGCGGCGAGGTGCACGCGGACCTTTTTTGCCTTCAGGATCTCCACCAGCGAATGCAGAATGGTCGTTTTTCCCGTGCCGGGCCCGCCGGTGAGGATGGAAAATTTGTGGGTGAGCGCATGCTCCAGCGCCGTGCGCTGCAATTCGTGAAAAGCGACGCCGGCCTTCTTCTGCGCCCATTCGACGGCGGCGCCGGCCTTGATTGGCGGCAGGCCGCTGGCGACGCGCGCAAGTCGCCCGACGACCGCGGCAATTTTTCGTTCTGCCCGGTCGAGGATCGGCAGCTGGAGATAAGCGGCGCTGGCTTTCAACTTGGGACTTTCAACTTTCAACTCCGCCGGCGCGGGAACTGAGGATTGAGTGCTGAGAGTTGGGCGTTGGACGTTGGATGTTGGATGTGGGATGTTCCCGGCGTTGCCGAGGCCGGGCCCGTGCCGCACGAGCTGCTTGGCCTCCACCAGCGCGTCGATTCGGGCGGCGAGGAGCTCCGCGGAGGTTTCGAGCAGATTCGCCGCATAGGCAATGAGCTCGTCTTGAGGGAAGGCGGTATGGCCTTCCTCCTGCAGGGTCTCGAGCGCAAAGAGCGTTCCGGCGTCGAGTCGCGGCGGCGCATCGTTGGCGTAGCCGAGATTGATGGCGATGCGATCAGCCGTCTTGAAACCGATCCCGTCGATTTCGCGCGCCACTCGGTAGGGTTCGCTCAGCAGAACCGTTTTCGCTTGCGAGCCATAGCGTTCCACTAGGCGCACGCACTGGGCGGGCGTCACCCCGTAGGTCTGGAGGAAGATGTAGAGCTCGCGCTGGGCGCGCTGTCCGTCCCAGGCGTGTTTGATCGCGGCGGCGCGCTTTGGGCCGATGCCGGGTACGCGCCGCAGCCGTGCGGACTCCTCGCTGAGGACGCGAAAGGTGTCGGCGCCGAAGACGTCGACGATCTTTTCCGCATAGACCCGGCCGATGCCGGGCACGAGTCCGCTGCCGAGATATTTGCGAATGCCGTAAACGCTCGAGGGCAGCTCGCTTTTGAACATCGCGACCCGGAACTGCCGGCCATGCTCGGCATGGCTTGTCCAATCGCCGGTGAGGTGCAGCGTTTCACCGCATTGCACGCCCGGCAGCGGGCCGACGATGGTGATCTTCTCGGCCCGGGCCGGCTCAGTCGCTTTTTCGCGGGGTCTCGCTTCGCCCGCCATCGCCTTGGCGGAGGCGGGATCGGGCCGGAATTCCGCGATGGTATAGGCGTTCTCCTCGTTGAGGAAAATGATGCGCTCAAGGACCCCGGAGAGCGACGCGGAACTGGAGGGGAGGACGGCCACGACTCAAACGAAGCGGGATTCAGCGCGTCTGCCAATCTCCGACCTCGATGGCGCGTTTTGATGCATAGGGCAGTGTAGCAGCGAATTTTTACCAGAGCCATGCCGTCTGGCGAGGGTCCTTTTCACGGATAGGTGAACATCTGTTTGGCAAACCACGCGGATCCGGCTTATACTGGGCTCGGATCGAATAATCCCATGGCCTGCCTGCGCACCGTTCTAAGCTACCAATTTCCGTCGGACGCCGAGATCGATAAGTCGTACCTGGAGTCGCAGGGCCTCACGGTCTTCCTGATGAACAACCTGACCACGCGGAACTTGGATCTGGGTCTGGCCTCCGGAATCGTGCTCCAGGTTTCGGAAGAGGAGTGGCCGACGGCGAATCGGATTTTGCGGGAAGCGCGGCCCGACCGGTTTGGCTCGGTCGAGCGGGTGAATGCGATCGACCGGGAAATCAAGCGCGGGGCGCTCGGCGCGTTGCTCGGCGGTGTGATTTTGGCCGCGCTCGCGTATTTGTTAATGCCCGGGGTTTGGCCGGGCGAGGCGGTCTACTGGTGGATGCCGCAGGAAAAATCCATTTTGACGGCCTTTCTCTCCGGAGCCATCGCCGGCTGGCGGCTCAGCGGAAAATTTCGAAGGCAGAGATAAATCCGAATCCAAACTTTCACCACAAAGGCACGAAGGGCCCAAAGATCGAAGCAGCCGCGCGGCCGCTTGCTTGGAATAAAACAATGAACAGGGCTGTTTCTTGCGAATGACAGGTAGGGCGCGTTATCCTTAACGCGCCGACAGTCTTTAAATTGTCATCCAGAGACTCTGAGCAACCCCGACAAGTCGGGGTTGGCTGGAACAAGCCAATGAACTGTTTCGCGCGGCAGCGCGGGTGGAGCGCGTTGACCTCAACGCGCTGAGAGCGTCTTGAGGTTAAGCCGCTCCACCGAGAAAGGCTGAATTCGTGCGCAAGTGGCATCCGTTCATTGGCAGCTCCCAACGCAAAACTCCGTTTTGCCCCCGACGGGAAAGAAACAGAGGCTGTTTCCTAGAAGCGAAAGCGAAGGATCTCACCCGACCTGAGATTCCTCGTTTCCCTCGGAATGACAGACGGCGGATAATCCGCCCTACCTGGAAAGTTCATTGGCCGGCTTGCTGCCTTTCCAACCGAGCCTCATGCCACGCCGAGCGCGACCGCCATCTCGTTCAAGCTGGCGAAAATCTTGTCCGCGCCGGCGGCGCTGAGCTGTCCGGCGGTGTGCGTGCCGGTGGTCACCGCCCAGCAGGACAGGCCGGCGTTGTGCGCCGCCTGCACATCGAAGGGCGAATCGCCGATGAGAAGGGTCGAGGCCGCCTCGGCTTGGAGCATCGCCAGCATATGCCGGGTAAATTCCACCTGGGGCTTGAGCCAGGGCGTGTCGGTCGCGCCGAGG
>JBEKQH010000005.1:0-14626 GCA_049519915.1 Opitutaceae bacterium | reverse complement strand
CAATGCCATAGCCCTGAAAGAACTTGCGACCCGTTGGGACTACGCCAATCCGGCTTACGAGCACGGTATCCCCGAAACGTTCACCATCGACCAATCAAAACATTCCTTGTTCGGCGCCTCGAAAGTCGCCGCCGATGTCATGGTGCAGGAGTACGGCCGTTATTTCAACCTGCCGTCCTGCTGCTTGCGGGGCGGCTGCCTCACCGGCCCCAATCACACCGGCGTCGAACTGCACGGCTTTCTCAGCTACCTCGTCAAGTGCAACCTGGAAGGCCGTGAATATAAGGTCTTTGGATACAAGGGGAAACAAGTGCGCGACAACATCCATTCGCTCGATGTCGCCCGCTTTATGGCCGCCTTCGTTTCGGCGCCGCGCGCGGGCGAGGTATATAATCTCGGCGGCGGCAAGGCCAACGCCTGTTCGATTCTCGAGGCCTTCAAAATCACCGAAAAATTCACCGGCCAATCGCAAGTTCATGCCTATGTGGATCAAAATCGCATCGGCGACCATATTTGCTACTATTCCGATTTGCGTAAAATGCGCGCCCATTACCCCGCCTGGAATATCACCGTAAGCCTGGAAGAAACGATCCGGCAAATTGTCGAAGCCTGGCGGCGACGCCAAGCCGCCTGACCCGGCTTTTCGGCCTTCTCGCTCGCGAACAATTAGACCAAGCTCGACCGATGCGAATCCTTCTCTCCGGCGCCTGTGGTTTCGTGGGCAGCACCCTCGCCCGTGTTTTTGCGGGATCCGGCCATCAGGTGTTCGGCTTCGACAATTTTATCCGCCCCGGCAGCGAAGCCAACCGCCTGGAGCTGAAGGCGCTCGGGTTGAAGCTTTTTCATGCCGACCTGCGCTCGGCCAGCGACTTCGAATCGCTGCCGGCCTGCGATTTCGTCATCGATGCGGCCGCCAATCCGAGCGTGCTGGCCGGCGTGGACGGCCGCACCAGTTCGCGCCAGCTGATCGAGCACAACCTCGCCGGCACCGTCAACCTGCTCGAATACTGCAAACAGCACCGCGCCGGTTTCATCCTGCTCAGCACGAGCCGGGTTTATTCCATCGCTCCGCTGGCGGCACTGCCGGTCGTCGCCGAACATAATGCTTTCCGGCCCGACCCGGCCGCGACGCTGCCACGCGGCCTGACGACGAACGGCTTGGACGAAACCTTTTCCACCGGCGCGCCCATTTCGCTCTATGGCGCCACCAAGCTCGCGAGCGAGGCACTGGCGCTCGAATATGGCGAATGTTTCAACTTCCCGGTGTTCATCAACCGTTGCGGCGTTCTCGCCGGCGCCGGTCAGTTCGGCCGCGCCGATCAGGGCATCTTTGCGTTCTGGATAAATTCCTGGATGCATCGCCGCCCGCTAAAATATATCGGCTTCGGCGGCCATGGCCATCAGGTGCGCGATTGCCTGCACCCGCGCGACTTGAGCCCTTTGCTGGAAAAACAACTGGCCGCGCCGTCCCTCGCGTCCGCCGACCGGGTCGTCAACGTTTCGGGGGGAGCGGCCTCCGCCCGGTCGCTGCGCCAGCTCAGCGATTGGTGCGCGCAAAAATTCGGGCCCCACACCGTCGCGTTCGATTCCACGCCGCGGCCTTTCGATCTCCCCTGGATCGTGCTCGACTCCGCCAAAACCGCGCGGGTTTGGGACTGGCATCCGCAAACGCCGGTTGAGACAATCCTCAGCGAAATCGCCGACCACGCCCAAGCCCACCCCGAATGGCTCGATCTGAGCGCTCCGCTTTGATCCGCCCGGAAAATAATCGAACCGACCGGCGCAAATAATGCTAAGACCACCCAATTACGCCTTGTCCGCCGTCGTCCACTGCGTTCCATTTCGTCTTTCATGATTTACCTACTCGGAGGCTCGGGTTACGTCGGGCACGCATACCAAGCCCTGCTCACGAGCAGGGGAATCCCGTTTCGCAACCTTCGCCGAGCGGACCTCGACTACGCTCAACCGGCGTTGCTGGCGGCGGCGCTGAAGCACGACAAGCCCGAATTTCTCATCAATGCCGCCGGCTACACGGGCAAACCCAATGTCGATGCCTGTGAATTGCACAAAGCCGAATGTCTCCTCGGCAACGCCGTCTTGCCCGGCCTCATCGCCCAAGCCTGCGCCGAGGCCGGCGTAGCGTGGGGCCACGTCTCCTCCGGTTGCATTTACAACGGCGCGCGGGCCGACGGGCACGGCTTCACCGAAGAAGACCCGCCTAATTTCAGCTTTCGCTCGCCGCCCTGCAGCTTTTATAGCGGCACCAAGGCGCTCGGCGAGGAAGTGCTGGCCGGGCGGCCCAATCTTTACATCTGGCGCTTGCGCATCCCCTTCGACCACGTCGAAAATCCGCGAAATTACCTGACCAAGCTCATGCGCTATCAGCGCCTGCTGGAGGCCACCAACTCCATCTCGCAACTGCATGAATTCGTCGCCGCCACCTTCGCCTGCTGGGAAAAACGCGTGCCGTTCGGGACCTACAACGTGACCAATCCCGGACGCGTCACAACCCACGAAGTGGCCGCGCTGATCAAACAAAGCGGCCTTTGTCGTAAAGAATTCGCTTTTTTCAAGGACGAGGACGAGTTCATGCACGTAGCGGCCAAGACACCGCGTTCCAACTGCGTGACGGACTCCTCGAAGCTCGCCTCCGTCGGCATCAAGCTGACCGAAGTGCATGCCGCGATCGAACAGGCTTTGCGTGAATGGAAAAGATCTTGAACTGCAAAGAACCCAAGAACCCGGAAATTGACGATCGCGCCGAGGAGATCGCAAAGCTCACGATCGATGCCGCCATCCGTGTCCACCGTGAACTCGGCCCGGGGCTGCTCGAAAGCGTTTACCAATATTGCCTGGTTTATGAGCTGACACAAATCGGCATCCCGGTGCAAAGCGAAGTTCCCATTTCCATCCGTTACCGCAATTTGAATTTCGATGCTGCTTTCCGTGCCGATCTCATCCTCGATGATCGCATATTGATCGAACTAAAGGCCGTCGAGATCCTGCTTCCCGTTCACAAGGCACAAATCATCACCTACCTTAAACTCGCCTGCCTTCCGCTCGGCCTGCTCATCAATTTCAACGTTTCACTCCTCAAAGACGGTCTCCATCGCATCATCCACCCTTCTCTTCTCAGAGATTCTTAGCTTCTTGGCAGTAATATGAATATTCTCGTCACCGGAGGCTGCGGTTTCATCGGCAGCAATTTCGTTCGCCAGCGCCTCACGGAAAAGAATTCTCCGCTGAAGAAACTGGTCAACCTCGACCTGCTCACCTACGCCGGCAATCCCGCCAATCTCGCCGATCTGGCCGGCGATCCGCGCTACGTTTTCGCCCAGGGGGATATCGGCGACGAAGCCCTCGGCGCACGCCTCTTGGCCGGACACGCCATTGACGCGATTGTCAATTTTGCCGCCGAATCGCACGTGGACCGTTCGATCGATTCGCCCGAGCCTTTCATCCAAACCAACGTGGTCGGCACCCTCCGCCTCCTCAACGCCGCGCGCCGCTACTGGGCAGGGCTGCCCGCGCCCCGGAAGAATACCTTTCGCTTCCTGCACGTTTCCACGGACGAGGTCTATGGCACGCTGGCTCCGGCCGACCCGGCCTTCACGGAGGAAACCGGCTTTGCCCCGAACAGCCCCTACGCCGCCTCGAAAGCGGCCAGCGACCATCTGGTGCGAGCGTGCCAGCATACCTACGGCCTGCCCACCCTCACGACGAATTGCTCGAACAATTACGGCCCGTATCATTTCCCGGAAAAGCTCATCCCGCTCGTCATCCTCAATGCTCTCGACGGCAAGCCGCTGCCCGTTTACGGCGATGGTCAGCAAGTTCGCGACTGGCTCTACGTCGAGGACCACGCCGCCGCCATCTGGCTGGTCCTCCAACGCGGCCGGATTGGCGAGACCTACAATATCGGAGGGCTCAACGAGCAGCCCAATCTGGAAGTCGTAAAATTGATCTGCTCGCTCCTCGACCAGAAGTCCCCGCGAGCTCATGGCCAACCCTACGCCGCGCAAATCACCATGGTCGCCGACCGGCCGGGCCATGACCGCCGATACGCCATCGATTGTTCGAAAATCCAGCGCGAACTCGGCTGGCGCCCGCGCGAAAGTTTTGCCACCGGCCTCGAAAAGACGGTGGACTGGTATCTGGCCCATCGGGCCTGGTGCGACGAGATTACAGCCACGCGCTACGCGCGAGAGAGGCTGGGGGCGTTGCCTCAGCCTAGCCCGGATGCATCACGCTTTCCCACCCGATGATGCATCCGTTGGCTGCGCCATTTGGGAGACCGATCAATAATTTTGTCGGATCCGGTGGATAGTTTCGAACCTTCTCAAAACCGCCTAAACGGGCCGTGGCGGCGTTGAAAACGGGAGGCGACAATACCCCGGAGTTTTTTGATCGGCGCCCGGGCTATAACCCGAAAAAAGTCCGCTGCTGCCAGTCAGTTCCAAAATGGCAGAGCCATTTTGGTTAAGCAGTGTGGAGGCGAAGCCCGACACGCCGCTGGAGGTATGAGTCGCGGGGGGTTTAAGAAAGAGTTCGCCGAGTTGGACTCACTGTGCGAAGAAATCGCCAAGATGCTTCGTGGTCTCATCAAAGCCCGCTCCCCTCATGCCTAAACCTCTCGCCTCCGACCTCTCGCCTCTGACCTCTGGCCCATCGCCCGCGGCTAAAACGACCTCGCGACGCGGAATCATTTTGGCCGGAGGTTCCGGCACCCGCCTCTACCCCTTGACGATTGCCGTAAGCAAGCAGCTCATGCCGGTTTATGACAAGCCGATGGTGTATTACCCGCTGTCCGTGCTCATGCTCTCGGGCATCCGCGAGATTCTGATCATCTCCACGCCGCAGGACCTGCCTCTTTTTCGCCGGCTGCTCGGAAATGGGTCCCAATTTGGCCTGTCCTTCGCCTACGCGGAGCAACCGCACCCCAACGGCCTCGCCCAAGCTTTTATTATTGGCGCCGACTTCATTGGCGACGCACCGTCCGCCCTCGTGCTCGGCGATAATCTTTTCTACGGCCACGATTTCTCGAAATCCCTCGCCACCGCCACCGCGCGCACCGACGGCGCCACCATCTTCGGCTATCATGTCGGCGACCCGCAGGCCTACGGCGTGGTCGAGTTCGCTCCCGACGGCCGGGTGCTCTCGCTGGAAGAGAAGCCCAAGGTTCCAAAATCCAACTACGCCATTCCCGGCCTCTATTTCTACGACCGCGACGTGGTCCCGTTCGCCCGCAAACTCAAACCATCGTCGCGCGGCGAGCTGGAAATTACCGACCTGAACCGTCTCTATCTGGACGCGGGCAAACTCCGGGTCGAATTGCTGGGTCGCGGCAACGCTTGGCTCGATACCGGCACCCACGATTCGCTCCTCGAAGCGGCCAGATTTGTGAGCATTATCGAGAATCGCCAGGGCTTGAAAATCGCCTGCCCGGAGGAGATCGCCTGGAACCAAGGCTGGATCAATCGTACGGAGCTGGAGGCCAATATCCAGAAACTCGGCAAATCCGCCTACGGACAGTATCTGAAACGCCTGCTGGCGGAATCGAAGTAATCTCGACGTCCGGCCCGCGTCGGGAGTAATGGTGGGCCGATTGCAGATTTCCTTTATCATTCCGCTCTACAATTGCCTGCCGCTCACGCAGGCCATGCTCACGAGCTTGCAGGCCACGCTCCCGCCCGGGCTTGATCACGAAATCATTCTCGTAGACGACGGTTCAACCGACGGCACGCGCGAGTGGTTGGCCACGCTGACCGCCCCGCCCTTCCGAATCGTCCTAAACGAAAAAAACTTGGGTTATGCCGCCAATAACAATCGCGGAGCGGCCTTGGCCGGCGGCGAATGTCTGGCCCTGCTGAACAACGACCTCGTGCTTCTGCCCGGCTGGTTGCCGCCCATGCTGGACGGCCTGCTCCGCCTGCCGCGCGCCGGGATGATGGGCAACCGCCAACTCACCCCGGAAACGTCCAGGCTCAATCACCGCGGCGTGCGCTTCGACGTACTTGGGCGACCCCACCACGACAACCGGCCCCGCGTGGTTCCCCGCGCCTACTCGCGCTACCGCGCCGTCACGGCCGCCTGCTGCTTGATCCGAAAGCAGCTATTCACCGAATACGGCGGCTTCGACCAGGCTTTCCACAACGGCTTTGAGGACATCGATCTCTGTCTGCGATTGGACCGAGCCGGATTCCGCCACTACGTCTCCAACCAAAGCCACGTTTTTCATCATGTCAGCGCATCGCCTTCCCGCCACGCGCGAGAGGACCAAAACTTCACCCTGTTCATGCGCCGCTGGGGACGTCGTCAAACGATTCGCAATCACGGCCTTGCCTATCTGCAACGATATTGGGACCGCCCGTGGCTATTCAACGGCCCCCGTTTATGCCTGGCTCTCGCCTGGGCCCTTACCGGCCGGCCCTGCGACCCTCTGGCCCGCCGTCTAAATACCACAATTAAACGTTAAACCATTCGTAACCAAAGCCGACCGGCCTTCGGCCACCCCTTTCACCTTGTCCTCGCATTTTCCCGTCTTCTTGAATTGCACGAACGACCCTAAGCGTTTAACCCCTTAATTGTGTGACTATTTCCGCTGTCGTTCCTTGCTATAATGAGCGCCAAACGATCGAGGAGTTGATCGCCGCCGTGCGGCGGTCGCCCGCCGGCCCGGTGGAACTGATTGTGGTGGATGACTGCTCCACCGACGGCACTCGCGAGTGGTTGCAAGGTCCAGGCGCGGGCCTGGCGGATAAAATCCTGTTCCAAGAAAAAAACCAGGGCAAGGGCGCCGCCCTGCGGGCCGGTCTCCGCCTGGCCACCGGCGACATCGTCATTATCCAGGACGCCGATCTGGAGTACGATCCCAGCGAATATCCCATGCTGGTCGAACCGATTCTGCGTGGAAACGCGGATGTGGTCTTCGGCTCGCGCTTCCAATCCGGCCGGCCGCACCGCGTTGTCTACTTCTGGCACATGGTCGGCAACCATTTCCTGACCACACTTTCCAACATGCTGACCAACCTCAATCTCACCGATATGGAGTCATGCTACAAGGTCTTCCGCCGCGAGATCATCCAAAGCATTAAAATTGAGGAAGATCGTTTCGGCTTCGAACCCGAAATCACCGCCAAAGTGGCGCGATGCAACTGTCGCATTTACGAGGTAGGCATCTCCTATTTCGGCCGAAGCTATGCCGAAGGCAAAAAGATCGGATGGAAAGACGGGCTGCGCGCCATCTATGCGATCCTGAAATACAACCTTTGGCGGCGCGGCTGACGCGCCTCCACCCTGATGGCTCATGGGTTCGGACTCCGGCCTTGATTCTCGCGTCTGCTTACCCGGGCGCCATGCTGGAAGCACGGACCCCGTCTCTCGGGCGGTTGACAACCTACCATTGCGATGCTGCTAGTCGATTTGACCAACACCAGTCACACCCGGGCACGCACCGGCATCCAACGCGTGGCCCGCCAGCTGCAAGCCGCGCTTTGCGCCCAAACCAACCTCCGCGCCGTCTGTTACGACCCTTATCAAAAGGCCTGGCGGCCGATCGAGCCGTGGGAGGAAAAAAATCTTGCCGCCGAAATTGCCTCCGCCACGCGCGGCGCTAGCTGGCCGTGGCCGGCCCGTCTGCGCGGTGCGCTCCGCCGCCATGCCCGCTCCGCCACGCGCATGCCGGAAGCCAAGCAACTGATTGTACCCGAGCCGTTTTCACCCGCCGTCGCCACCGCGTTGCCTGCGCTTTTCGCGCGGGTCTCCGGGCCGCGCGCCGCCCTTTTTCACGACGCCATCGCCCTCAAGCTGCCCGAGCTCACACCGACCAAGAACGTCGCCCGTTTTCCCGGCTATTTGCGCGATCTGCTCGCCTTCGACGGCATCGCCGCCATCTCGGAAGATTCCCGCCAGTCGCTGCTCGACTACTGGCGCTGGCTCGGCGTGGTCGATGTGCCGCCGGTGCAAGCCATTCCTCTCGGCCTCAGCTTGCCGGCGTCTCGCGCCGACAAAATCTCAGATCGCAAAGCTCAAGTTTCAAACGCCCAATCCTCAACGCTCAATTCCTTGTCCGCCCTGACTGGCGGCTCCCAGCCCTCGACTCTCGGCTCCCGACTCCCCGCCCTCCTATGTGTCGGCAGCATCGAAGGTCGAAAAAACCACGCGGCGCTGCTTGAAGCCTGCGAGCAGCTCTGGGCCGGCGGTCTGCGTTTTGAGCTGCGCCTGATCGGCCTGGCCCATCCGCAAACCGGCCGCGCCGCGCTCGATAAAATCGCCGAACTCAAACGGGCCGGCCGACCGCTCCGTTACGAGGGGCCGGTCGATGATGCCACGGTCGCCGCCGCCTATCCATCGTGCCAGTTTACCCTTTACCCGTCGTTGATGGAGGGATTCGGGCTGCCCGTGCTCGAAAGCCTCGCTTACGGCAAACCGTGCGTCTGCTCCAACCGCGGCGCGCTCGGCGAAGCCGCGCGCGGCGGCGGCTGTTGCGCGCTCGATTCGGTCGATGCCGAATCCCTCGCCGCGGCCATTCGTCGGCTGTTGCAAGACCCGGCCGAACTCGCCGCCCTCGCCGCAGCGGCGCGGGCCCGCACCTTCAAGTCGTGGCCCGATTACGCCTCCGAATTGACCGCCTGGCTGGCGACGCTACCGCGGCGCGCCAAGTAACAGGGGATAGGTATCAGGTATCAGGTATCAGGTATCAGGTATCAGGTATCAGGTATCAGGTATCAGGTGGCAGGTGGCAGGTGGCAAAATTGTGCTACAGTTCCGGAAAATTTGCGCGTATCGTCATTGGCCAGTATTCCGTCTCGCCCGTCGTAGCCTCGGCAAAGTCGGAAGCTTTAGGGCGTGTTTTTGGTTTTTTATTTTGGATATTCGATGTTGGATGTTCGAAGCACTGCCTTTCCGTTTGCTAAGTCCCGCGCGTTTATCCAGCGTCCGAGATCCATGGCGTTTTCTCTTTTCTCCAAAAATAAAAAGGCCCTGCTCGATCGCTGCCGCGAAGATCCTGTGACCAGGATGCGGTTGAAATACGCGCCCTTTTACCACGCCATCGAGGCCCAGCGTGGCACAAGCATCCGCCTCGATGGGCGCGACATGATCATGCTCGCCAGCAACGACTATCTCGGGCTGTCGTTCCATCCGAAGGTCATCGAGTCCGGCCGCGCGGCGCTGCTCGAATGGGGCTCGAGTACGACCGGCGCCCGGCCGTCCAACGGCTCGCGCACCTGCCATTTGCGCCTCGAAGCGAAGCTGGCCGCCTTCCTCGGCCGCGAAGCCTGCCACGTGCACTCCGCCGGTTACTTGTCCTGTCTTTCCAGTATCGCCGCCTTCGCCCAAAAAGGCGACCTCATCCTCGCCGACAAAAACATCCACTCCTGCCTGTGGGACGGCATCCGCCTTTCGACCGCCACCGCAGAGCGTTTTTCCCACAACAATCCCAACGACCTCCGCACGGTCGCAGCTTCGCTCGACCCGACCGCGCCCAAAATCCTCGTCGTCGAAGGAGTTTATTCGATGGAAGGCCATATCGCGCGTCTGCCCGAGCTCATAGAGGTGGCCGACGAATACGGTTGCTTCAGCGTGGTGGATGATGCGCACGGGTTCGGCGTGCTCGGCCGGGACGGCCGCGGCACCGTGGATCATTTTAAGCTCAACGAACGCGTCGACGTCATCTGCGGCAGCCTCTCCAAATCATTGGCCAGCACCGGCGGCTTCATCGCCGCTTCGCGCGATGTCATCGAGTACCTGCGCTCGCACTCAAAACAAACCATCTTCAGCGCCGCGCTCAGCCCCAGCCAGGCGGCCTGCGCCGAGACCGCCCTCGAAGTGATGCAAAGCGAGCCGCAGCACCTTGAGCGGCTGTGGAAGAACACCAAGCGCTACCGGGCCATGCTCAAGAACCTTGGTCTCGATATCTGGGAAAGCGAAACACCCGCCGTTCCCATTGTGCTGGGCTCGAAGGAGCGGGTCTATTTCTTCTGGCGAGCCTTGCTGGAAAAGGGCGTCTTCACCGTCATGTCCATCGCGCCCGCCGTTCCGACTGGGAAAGATCTCATCCGCACCGCCGTCTCGGCCATGCACACGGATGCGCAGCTCGATAAGATTGGCGAGGCCATGGCCTACGCCCTAAAAAAGATCTGAGCGTCGCATTGCGACGAGTAATTGGTAGTTTGGATTTGGTAGTTAGTTCGGACGCCCTTCCTCGCTCGGCGACTTCCACCTCCGTCGATGCACGGCAGATAGGACAGACGACCAGGCAAGTGTGAAATCGGAAACCAAATACCAACTGCTAACGACCAACTACTTCCCTGCCCAACGCCGCGCGCAAACTCGCCGCGGTGTCGGCCCAGCACGGCAGCGGCCGGCTCCTCGCTTCCGCCTGCAGCTTTTGCCCGACCGCGTCATCGGTCAGGATCGCGCGCAGCGCCGCCGTCCACGCCGCGGGGTCGCCGGGTGCGACCGCCAGACAGCCGCCGGCCGCGGCATTCTCGCGCAGCACCGGCAGATCGCTGCACACGCAGGGGACACCGCGCCAGAGCGCTTCCAGCAACGGCAAGCCGCAGCCCTCGGCTCGCGTCGGGAAAAGACTCGCCCGCGCCTGCGCATAAAGCGCCGCCATCACGCCGTCATCGGCCGCTTTGTGAAAATACAGCCCGGGAAAGAGCTTCTGCAACGACTTGATCTGAGCGACGATGGGCCGGCCAAAATGCGGATTCACCCGCCCGACGAGATGCAGTTCGAACGAGAGCCCTTCGCGCCAGAGGCCTGCGCACACCTCGAGCAGAAAGGCCTGGTTTTTCCGGGGTTCGACGATGCCGACGCAAAGCAAAGTTGAAAGTTGAGCGTTGAAAGTTGGAGGTTGGGTCACACGCGGAGCGCCGTCGAAATCCGCGCCGAGCAAAATGGTTTCGACGCGCGCGCGCGGCTCCACGCCTTGCCAGCGCCAGAACTCCACCAGATCGCGCCGGCTCGCCGCCGATACCGCAAATACCCGGTCAAACCCCGCGAGCATTTTCATGTAACCGGGATGCCGCGCCACGCTCCGCGGCCACGTGATCTGCGGCCACTGGAGCGGAATCGCGTCGTGAAAGACCGCCGCCAGGCGGCAGGGCGGATTCTTCAGAAATTCCCCCAAGCCGGGACGTTCATCCTCCGAAAAAAGTTCGCAGGTGAGAAACCAGTCGTCCTTCGCCGCCACACGATTCCAATCGAGCCACGAAATGGGTTGGGCGTCCGCGCCCAGCTCGTCGCACAGGCGCGCGCTCACCCGCGTAAGCCCGGAGCGGTGGCGGGCGGAAAGGCCTTTGGTCACATCGAAAAAAAACATGGTGAGTAGCTAGCCGCAAAAGATCACAAAGAAAATACCCGCTTTCTCTGCGCTCTTTGTGATCTTTTGTGGCTAAAAAGGAGGGCGGTCACTATGGATTGAGGTATAAATTTAAGATGGCGCGTTCAAACTGCGCGAAGAGCCGCGCCGCGTTTTTATGGGCATCAAAGTTTTCCGCGACCCAGCCGTGGGCCGCGCGACGCAGCGACTCGGCCCGGTCGTCGTCGGCCACCAGACTGCGCAACGCCTCCAGCCAAGCCTCGGGCTGATCCACCGGCGCGACCAGCCCGGTGACGCCATCGGCGATGGCCTCGGTGGTCGCGGCCGCCGGCGAGGTAACAACGAGCACGCCGGCCGACATCGCCTCCGGGATGACGTTGGGCAAACCGTCCCGGTCGCCGCTCGGCGCGACAATGCCGGTATGGACCAGCACATCGGCCCAGGCGAGCTGCTCGAGGATGTCCGCTTGCGGCCGATGGCCGGTGAACGTCAGGCGGTCGGCGAGTTGAAGCTCTGCGGCCAGCGCTTCGAGCTCATCGCGCATCGGGCCGTCGCCGGCGATGCGCGCCACAAATGCCAGACCCGCGTCGCGCAGGCGGGCATAAATTCGAAGCTGATGCCTCAACCCTTTCTTCTCGACCAGACGAGCCACGCACAAAATGCGCAGCGGCGTGCGAGGAGTGCGCAGCGGCTTGAGGGGTGGCAGCGTGTCGAGACCGCGGCGGATGCAGGCGATCTTGTCGGCGGGAATGCCCCGTTCGATGAGCGTGGTCCGGCCCATTTCGGTGGAGGTGTGCACGAACGCGGCGGCCAGGAGTTTTTCCCGCAGCCAACCATCGCCGCCGTGTTCATAAATATCATAGGCGTGCGCGGCCGCGCTGTAACGGTGACCGTTGAGACGCCCGAGAATCCAAGCGGCGGTGGCGGGAGCCCCGCCCCACGCGGCATGGATAAGCGCCGGCGGATTTTTTCGAAAATGCCGCGCGTAAACGCAGGCAAAGCCCGCCCCGAGCATGTTTTCCCAGAAATTCAGCCACGACGGCGCCCGCCTCGTCACCAAGCCCCGCAGCAGGTCGCATAATACGCCCGGCCGGCGCGCGGATTCGAGCGGAATCTTCCAAACCAGCTCCACCAGCCGCCCTTTCGAAAATCGTTCGACCCGCAGAGGTTCGACTGAGCTCGTCGAAGTCCCGCGGAAATCCCCCCCGCCGCCATGCAACGAATAGATCCGCAGATTCGCCCCACGCGCCTGCATGGCGATGATTTCGCGCTGGAGAAACGTCTCCGTGGATTTGGGAAACGTCGTGAAAAGGTAGGCGATAACGGGGGCTTGTTCGTTCAAGAGCGCGGTGGGGATCTCGCTCGAACATGTCACATCGACGATGTTAATCAATGCCGCAGCGCAACCTGCACCGATTTCACCGAGCTTGTCTCCAGATAAGTTATGTCCAAATCTCGGCCGAGCCGCCGCCAATGACCGGAGTAATCACCATGGAAAAAAAATCGCCGAAGAAAATCGAATGGCTTTCTGCTCCGGAGGCGCACGACTACCCCGCCGCCGAATCCTATCTCAGCCTAATTTACGGCACGAATCACATGGCCAAGATGATCGCCCGTCTCAAGCGCGCTCCGGTGGTGCAATTCAAGGCCAAGGACATTTTCCGGGCGTCTCAACTTTCGTTGCTGGGCGTGAGCAATTCGCATGTCGAGCAAGACCGGGACAAGATCCGGAAACGACAGGGCCTGTCCCCTCTCCTGCTCGTTAGGGACGAACCGAACGGCAAGGTCGTGATCGCCGACGGTTACCACCGGCTGTGCGCCGTCTATGAGATCGATGAAGATGCCTCGATCCCCTGCAAGATCATCTGAGGTTGAAAAATCTGTCTAAAAACCGCGAATGAACGCGAATAGACGCGAATGGCGGCAAAGCAGGGGAAAGGGGTGATCGATGGGACTGAGCCGGAAACCCGGAAGCCAGGAATTCCGCATCTGTTCCTGGTTTCACGGCTTCCCGCTTTCTTTTGGCTGCTTACGCTCACGTCCATCTCCTCGCACTACCACCCGCGCCTCTGCCGGTCGCTGAGCGCCCGGGCCACGTCGCGCGCGAAAAATGGGCCGCGATAGATCATACCCGTATAAACCTGCACGAGCGTCGCGCCGGCATCGAGTTTCTCGCCGGCCGATTCCGCATCATAGATGCCGCCCACGCCGATGATGGGCAAGCGCCCGCCGGTCGCCTTCGCAATGTAATGGATAATTTCCGTCGATCGCCGGCGCAGCGGCGGCCCGCTCAGACCGCCGGCCTCGTTGACGTTCGCAAACGGCCCCGGTCGTTCAAGCGTGGTGTTGGTCGCAATGATGCCGTCGAGACCAAAATCGGCGATCGCGCCGAGCACAGCGTCGATCTGACGGAACGAAAGGTCGGGAGCAATCTTAAGCAGCAACGGTTTCTTTGTCTTGCCGGGCTGCGTCGCCCGTTCGCCGTTGGCCGCGACCATCGCGGCCAGAAGCTCGCGCAAGCGATCTTCTTCCTGAAGCTTGCGCAAATCAGGCGTGTTGGGGCTGCTGACATTGAGAGCCAGGTAGTCGGCGTGGTCGGCCAGCAAGCCAAAACTGCCGAGGTAGTCGGCCACCGCCTGGTCGAGCGGCGCGGCCTTCGATTTGCCCAAATTGATGCCGATGGGGATGCGCCGGCGGCCCGGCCCCGGCTGGCGCACCAGCTGCGCGGCAATCTTCTCCGCACCGCGGTTGTTGAACCCCATGCGGTTGATGACCGCCTCTTGCCCCGGATAACGGAAAAGCCTCGGCCGCGGATTGCCGGGCTGCTCAAGGCGGGTGACCGTGCCGATCTCGACGTGGCCGAAACCGAGCGCGGCGGCCGCGGGCCAGGCGACGGCGTTCTTGTCGAAACCCGCCGCGAGACCCACGGCATTGGGAAAGGTCAGCCCAAAGGCCTCGATCGGGCGGGACTGCACCGAGGCCAGCCGGTTGAAACGCTCCAGCGCGCGGCACAGCGGCGGCATCCCGCCGAGCAGGGACAGTCCGTGAACGCTCAGCTCATGCGCCGTTTCCGGGTTAAACTGGAAGAAGGCGCGGCGGAAAATATTTTCGTAAAGCCAACCCATTCTTTCAAAGGTGCGGAGCGCGCCGAAAAAATGCAAGTGCCGGGCGTTGCAACCACATTTCGACCCACAGGTTGGAACAAAAAAACGCCTAGATGTTTTTTTCTGCTTGTTTTTTCAGGACCCGTTTGCACGCTGCGGCTCGAATTTCCAATCCAGCCACCGGCGGAGGCAG
>JBEKQH010000004.1:0-14760 GCA_049519915.1 Opitutaceae bacterium | reverse complement strand
CCTTTGCAGGCAACCCTACCGTTTTTCCACCGGGAGGTAGTCTCGCTTGGTATGGCCGATATAGATCTGGCGCGGACGGTAGATGCGGCCCTTGGGATTGGCCGCCACTTCCCGCCAGTTGGCGATCCAGCCGGGCGTGCGGCCGATGGCAAAGAAGACCGTAAACATGTTCACCGGAATCCCGATCGCGCGCAGGATGATGCCGCTGTAAAAATCTACGTTCGGATAAAGCTTGCGCGAGATGAAATAGTCGTCGCTCAGTGCGGCCTGTTCGAGGTTCCGGGCGATTTCGAACAGCGGATCCTTCATCTTGAGCTTCTTGAGGAGCTCGTCGCAGGCCCGGCCGATGATTTTGGCCCGCGGATCGAAATTGCGATAAACCGCGTGGCCAAAACCCATCAGGCGGTTGCTCCGGTTTCCTTGTTTTGCCGCCGCGATAAACCGCGATCCGTCGTCGCCTTCGTCATGAATGGACTGCAACATTTCCACGACGGCCGAGTTGGCGCCGCCGTGAAGCGGGCCGGACAGCGCACAGATGGCCGCCGCAATCGACGTGAAGAGATTGGCCGCGCTCGAGGCTGCCATGCGCAAGGTCGACGTGCTGCAATTTTGCTCGTGGTCCGCGTGCAAGAGAAGGACCAGATTGAGCGCCTTGGATACTTCCGGCACGGCCACGTAGTCCTGATAAGGCTCCGTAAACATCATGTGCAGGAAGTTGTCGCAATACGGCAGCTCGTGCTTGGGAAAAACGTAGGGCAGGCCGTGCTGGTAGCGATAAATCATGGCGCCGATGGTGCGAATCTTCGAGATGGCCAGGGCGGCGGCATAATCGAAATTTTGCAGGTCCTTCTCGAAGTTATTCGTGGCCAGATGCGAATAATGCGCGGCGAACGCGCCGACAATCGACGAAAGCATGGCCATCGGCGGGGCGTCCTTGGGATAACCCTTGATGATATCCTGCATCTGGGTCTCCACCGGAGCGAGATCGCGCAGCTTCTGGCTGAACGTGCGGCGCTGATCCTTGTTCGGCAGCTCGCCGTAGATGACGAGATAGGCCGTCTCGACGAAATTGCTTTTTTCCGCGAGCTGTTCGATGGGATAGCCGCGATGGCGAAGGATGCCGTTGTCGCCATCGAGATAAGTGATGGCGCTGTCGCACGATCCCGTGTTGCCGTAACCTTGGTCGTAGCAGATGTAGCCGGACTCGGCGCGGAGTTTGCGGATGTCGATGGCGTGTTCGCCTTCGGTGCCGATCATGATCGGCAGGTTCACGTCCTTGTTCTCAAGCTTAAGCAGAGCGGTATCGGCCATAGGAACAACAGAGCAAAAAACACACCCGTTGCAAAGCAAAGTTAGCTAATAAGTGCCGCCGCCAGGCATTATTAGGAATATTTCAAGCGGCCACCGCCGGTTGAGCCGATCCTGCGGTCACCCGGATGAAATTGCGGTAAACTTGCAAGCCTTTCGCCTGGCTCTTCTCCGGGTGAAATTGCATGGCAAAGCAGCGTCCGCGGGCGATGGCCGCGGTAAAAGAAACGCCGTAATCGCATTCGGCCAACACCAGCGCGCGGTCGCGCGGCACGGCATAATAACTATGGACAAAATAGAACGCTTCGCCTTCCGGCGCGAGGCCGGAGGCGATCGGCGAGCTCGGTTGGACAAAGCGCACGGTGTTCCAGCCCATGTGTGGCACTTTCAACTCGGGCGGTAGACGGAAGCGGACCACCCGCCCGGGGAAAATGCCGAGGCCGGGGGTGTCGGCTTCCTCGGAAAAGTCAAAAAGCGCCTGCAGACCCAGACACACGCCAAGAAACGGCCGGTCTTGGCCAATCCACGCGCGCACAGACTCATCGAGCCCGGTCCGCCGCAACGCCCCGACGCAATCGGCCAACGCCCCCACTCCGGGCAAAATAAGGCCGTTGGCCTCGCCCACCTGCGTCGGCGAAGTCACAATCCGCGGCCTACCGCCGGCCGCCTCGACCGCTTTGGTGACGCTGCGGAGGTTGCCGCTGCCGTAGTCGATCACGGCGATGGTGGGAGGTTCAGGGTTCAAAGTTCCAGGTTTCAGGGTTCAGGTTCCAAGATCGGAAGACGAAGGTTCCGAGTTCGGAGTTCAAGGTTCAACGTTCTAAGTTGGGAGACCAACCATGAACGATGAACCGTAAACCGTGAACTTTCAAATCTTCCCCTTGGTGCTGGGCAGCAAGCCTTCCGCCCGCGGATCGATCTGGGTCGCCCCGTCGAGCGCGCGCGCCAGGCACTTGAACAGCGCCTCGGCCACGTGGTGGGGTTCTTCGCCGTAAAGAAGCTGGGCATGCACATTCGCACCGAGCGCATTGCTGAAGGCCCGGAAGAATTCCTTGACCAACGCCAGGTTGAAATCCCGCACGAACATGGTCGGCGCCTCGACCTGATAAACCAGATGGGGACGCCCGCCGATGTCCACGACCACGCGGGCCAGCGATTCGTCCATCGGCAGCAGAAAAAAACCGTAACGGCGGAGGCCGAGCTTTTCGCCCAGCGCCTCCTTGAAAGCCTGGCCGAGCACCAAGCCGACGTCCTCGACCGTGTGATGATAATCGACATCGGTGTCGCCTTTGGCCTTCACCACCAGGTCAAACAGCCCGTGCTTGGCAAAAAGCGTCAACATGTGGTCGAAGAAAGCCACGCCCGTGTCGACTTGGGCGGCGCCCCGGCCGTCAATCGTCAGGGTCAGGGAAATATCGGTTTCGGCCGTTTTGCGCGAAACGGTGGCTACGCGGGAATTGGTTTTGCTTTTTGCCATGCGTCAAGGGCGTCGGAGAAAACAAGCATCTCGTCGTCCGTGCCGACGCTGACGCGGAGAAAGCCCGCGGTCAAGGCGTGGCTCGGGAAATGGCGCACAAGGATTTTGCGGGCGAAGAGGAAGTCATAGAGCGCCTTGGCGACGGCCGGCCCGGTCCGTCCGCCAGCGTCCACCGGCTCGGAAAAGATGAAATTGGACTGCGACGGATAGGTAAACCAGCCGCGCTTGGTCGAGAACTCGTGGACACAGCGGTCGCGCGTCGCCTTGATCTGGCCGATGATCGCTTCATAGTAGCCGGGATCGGCAAGCGCCGCGAGCGCGGCGGACTGCGATAGACGGCTGACATTGTAGCTGTCTTTCACCCGGTCGAGCAGGCCGATGAGTTCGGGGTGCGCAAGGGCATAGCCCACGCGGATCCCGGCCAGCGCGTGCGACTTGGAAAAGGTGCGGACGACGACCAGGCGCGAATAACGCGCGAGCAGCCGGATGGCATTCTCGTCCGCGAATGGCGCATAGGCTTCGTCCAGCACCAGCAGGCCGCGGAACGAAGCCAGGAGCTTTTCAATTTCGGCGCGCGCAAAACCGACCCCGGTGGGGGCATTGGGCGACGTGAGAATGAAGGCCTTCGCCGTCGAGGCTCCGATTTTTTCCAACGGCAGACGCATCGAACGGTCGAACTCGGTCAGAACCGCCCGCCCATTCTGGATCTCAACCAACACGGGGTACAGCGAGTAGCTGGGCCAGGTGAAGGCGACGGCGGCGTCCGAGGCGCAAAAGCAGCGCATGAGCAGGTTGAGCACATCGTCGGAGCCATTGCCGACAAAAACGTTTTCCGGCTTCAGCCCGTGATATTTGGCCAGGGCGGACCGCAGCGGAGCACTGGTCGGGTTGGGATAAAGCCGCAGCGAGGCGCCGTCGGCGCCGATTTCACGCATGAGCGCTTCCGCCACACGCGGGCTTGGTGGATAGGGATTTTCGTTGGTATTGAGCTTCAGCCAGCCGGATTCGCCGGGCTGGAGCCCGGGCGTATAGGCGCGAAGGCCGGCCACATGCGGCAGGGCTAAAGAAACGAGGTCCGACATAGAGAGAAGCGGTTAAAAGAACATCCTGGCCGACCCCGGATTGGATTTAAAGAAGGAAACCCGGAAGCCAGGCCAAGTTTTAACCGCAGATGGACCCTCCGTAGCCCTTCGCGACCCGCCTTGCGGCGACGGCTTCCCTGCGCAAACGATGCTCACTTTGAGCTTTGAAATGAGCTCTTGACCCGGATTTCCACGCTGCGCCCGTGGGCGTCGAGCTGTTCCATGCGCGCGAAAGCGGCGACGACCTTCTGGCCCTTTTTGACGCTGGTCGAATCGTAGCGGATAAGGCTCGTGCGGCGGAGAAAATCCGCCGTGCGCAAACCGCTGAAAAAGCGGCCCGCGCGGCCGGTCGGCAACACGTGGCTCGGCCCAGCGGTGAAATCGCCCAGGGCCGTCGGCGTTTCCCCGCCCAGCATGATGGCGCCCGCCGTGGTGATTTTCTTCACGAGCGCGGCGGTGGCTTTCTTATCGACCAGCAGCTCCAAATGTTCAGGCGCTACGTAGTTGGCAATCTCGGCCGCCTGGGTCAGCGTGTTCACCTCGACGGCCAGAAAACCGTGATCGAGCACGCGCTGCGCCTGCGCCGAGCGCAAAAGCCCCTTGAGCTGCGCGGCCAGAGCCGTGGCAACGGCATCGACGATCTTGGGCGAGGTGGTGACGAGATAAATCTTTTCCTTCCCCGACCCATGCTCGGCTTGCGCCAGAAGATCGGCCGCAATGAAATCGGCGCGCGCGGCGCCATCGGCAATGATCATCACCTCGCTCGGTCCGGGCAGCGAATCAACCCCCACCGTACCGAAGACCTGGCGCTTGGCTTCGCAGACATAGGCGTTGCCAGGGCCGAAAATCTTGTCCACCGCGGGAATCGTCGCGGTGCCATAGGCCATTACGCCAATGGCGTGGACGCCGCCGATGGCGTACACCTCGTTTACACCCACCTGATGCAACGCGGCCAGAATTCCTTCGGCCACGCTACCAGTCGCGTCGGACGGCGTGCAGACGGCAATCTCGGGGCAGCCCGCGATTTTCGCGAGCGTCGCGGTCATCAGCACCGTAGAAACGAGGGGCACCTGGCCGCCCGGCACGTAAAGTCCCACCCGCCGGATAGGATCGAATTTTTCTCCGACCAGCGCGCCCTGCGAATTGCGGGCGGTCCACCCTTGCGGCAGGCCGCGGCGGTTGAAGGCGACGATGGAGGCATGCGCGGCCCGCAGCGCGGCGCGTTCGGGGGCCGGCAGACGCCGGGCGGCCGCCGCCAGTTCGGACACGGGGACGCGAAAGTTCTCCGGCGCGAGCTTGGCCCCGTCGAATTTCTCCGCGTAATGCGCCACGGCGGCATCGCCGCGAGCGCGGACATCCGCGAGAATCGCCGCGACGGCGGCGGTAATTTCCCCGGAGACCTCGGCACCGCGGCAAAAAGCGGCGAGATCGTCGGCAAAGGTTGGGTCGGAAAAACGAAGGAGTCGCACGGACACCAATCCAAAGGAAAATCCGCCGAGTGGCCAGCGAAAGGTGAAACCATGAAACCCGGAATATTTTCCCTGGCTTCCTGGATTCCCGCTTCAACCAAATCTGAGAAGCTGTCACTGCACCGAGTACATCGGCACCGCAAAAGCGCTGTCCGGGAAACTTTCGTTCAATGTGATTTTGTCCAGCGTGATGACGCGGGTGACCTCCTTGCCGGTCGTGGGATCCCGGGCGACATTGACAATGACCTTGGGAAAACGGACGCCGTTGACCACGACCTCGCCCTTTTCACTGAAACGGTCGCCGTTCATCAGCCGCGTGAGAACAAGTTGGCCGGTGGTCGCATCGAAATAGCGAAAAAATTTAATGCCTGGCTCATGCACAAAGACCAGTTCTTCGCAGACATGGCCATCGATGGTGGCCGGCCCCAAATCCTCGACATGGCCGCCGCGGCGTTCGATGTCCCGGAAAAACGAGAGATTCTCCCACACGTTGGCCCGCAGATATTTGATTTGCCCTTTGTTGAGCAAGAAAAGCTTGGGATGGGCGGAGTCGGCCGAACTTTGCAAGCGTCGCCAGGCTTCAAAGTCGTCGAGCGCCGTGACCTCGGTGCCCGTGGAGGAAACCAGCGTGAAACGCTGACGATAGGGCCTTTGAAAGATGATATCGATGGTGCTGGTGAACGGGCGGGGCATAGCCCGGCCAGCCGGGTCCTGCGCCCTCTCTTCGCCGGCCAGCGTGCCGACGTAATGAATCGAATGGATGGCCTTGAGCGCAGCCTCCGGGCCAAGATAAGCGCGCGCCCGGGCGATGACGGCCTCCGGGCTGGCGGCGACACGCAGCACCAAGCCGGCGGCCAAAATCGTGGTGACGAAGAAGAACTTGGTCATGCCGTTTAAGACTCGCTCCGCGAGGAAAAGTTTAGCCTGACCGGGCTTATAGGGTCTTATTCCCACTCGATCGTTGCGGGCGGTTTTGAGCTGATATCGAGGACAACGCGGGAAACGCCGTGCACTTCGTTGGTTATGCGGCCCGAAATCTTCTGCAACAATTCGTAAGGCAGGCGGGTCCAGTCGGCGGTCATCGCATCAATGCTTTCGACGATGCGCAGGGCGATCACATAGGCATAATTGCGTTCGTCGCCAAAGACCCCGACCGTTTTGACCGGCAGGAAAACGCAGAACGACTGCCAGACTTTCCAATACCAGCCGCTGGCCATCATTTCCTCCTGCAAGATCGTGTCGGCCGCACGCAGAATGCCGAGATGGGCGGGCGTAATCTCGCCGACCACGCGGACACCAAGGCCGGGCCCGGGGAACGGCTGGCGCCAGACGACCTCGCGCGGCAGGCCGAGCGCAGCGCCGACGGCCCTCACCTCGTCCTTGAAAAGTTCCCGCAACGGTTCAAGGAGCTTGAGCTTCATCCGCTCGGGCAGGCCGCCAACATTGTGATGGCTCTTGATGAGCGAGGCGGGATTATTGCCGATGGAAACGCTCTCGATCACGTCGGGATACAGCGTGCCTTGCGCAAGAAAGTCCGCCCGGCCGATCGAGCGGAGGGATTTTTCGAACACCTCGATGAACGTCCGGCCGATGATTTTCCGCTTGTCCTCGGGATCCGTCACGCCGCGCAGGCGGCGCAGGAACGTCGCGGAGGCGTCCACCACCCGAAGATCGATGTGAAAATGTTTCTTGTAGAGCGCGATGACCGCTTCGCGTTCCCCCGCCCGGAGCAAGCCGTTGTCCACAAAAACGCAAGTGAGCTGGCGGGCGATCGCCTTGTGGATAAGCGCGGCCGCCACCGACGAATCGACGCCGCCGGAAAGGCCGAGAATGACGCGCGACTTGGCCACCGTCGCGCGAATGCCGGCGACCGAGTGCGAGATGAAATCGCGCGTCGTCCAATCCTGCTGCGCGCGACAGATGCGGACAAGGTAGTTGCGGATGATGTCCACCCCATGCTCGGTGTGAAAGACTTCGGGATGAAATTGGATGCCGTAAAAGCGCCGCCGGGCGTCCTCAATCGCCGCGAACGGGGAGTTCTCGGTCGTCCCAATGGCGGCGAAACCGGGGGGCAGGCGGGTGAGCTTGTCGCCGTGGGAATTCCAGACGCGAAACTTGCGCGGTAGCCCGGCGAAAAGCGCCCCGGGCTTTTTGACCGTGAGGACGCCGTGGCCGTACTCGCGGGCTTTGCTGGGCGCCACCCGGCCGTCGAGAAAATGTCCCATGAGCTGGACGCCGTAGCAAATACCGAGAACCGGCACGCCAAGAGAGAAAATGGCGCGGTCGGGATGCGGCGCCCCTTTGGCATACACGCTCTGCGGCCCGCCGGAAAGGATGATACCAGCCACGCCTTCCGCCCGCAAGGTCTCCGCCGGCGTGGTGTAGTGGTAAATCTTCGAGTAGACTTGGCACTCGCGAATACGGCGGGCGATGACCTGTGTGAGTTGCGAACCGAAATCGAGGACGGCGATCGTTTGTGCCATGTGGAATACAGAATAGTTACGAACCGCGAATCAACCAAAGAAAGCAAGAACGAAGGAGGAGCCACCCGGCTGCAGGTTTCATTCCTTTCGCCCTGATTTCGCCATCGCAATGAAATTTAACCGCGAATGAACGCGAATAGACGCAAATAAGGAAATCCACCTCAATTTCATCGTCTTCTCGTCGTAATCACAGAGTAATTTTTTGACCACGGATGACATGGATGGTCACAGATAGGGACGGTTATCCGTGGGCAAAGTTTTTTATTCGCGTCTATTCGCGTTCATTCGCGGTTAAAAAACCGTCCGGCTCTGATCCGCGGTTAAAAACCTAAAATTTTAACCGGGCGTTTTCATGGTTGCAGCGGGGGCATTTGCAGAGCTCGGTGCCGGTGGGCGCCGTGTAAAGATGGCCGCAGGTGATGCAATGGAAAGTGGTCTTGCGGCGCTCGCCCTCGAAGTGCGCATGATCCCGGCGGTCATAGTAAAACCACAAGCCGAGGAACACCGCCGCGACAAGCAGGCAGTAGATCACAACCGCGGAGGACAGGGCGACCATGGGTCGAGGTTGACAGAAAGGCCGGACGGAGCGAAGCGAAGAATTTTAACCGAAGCAAAAGAACCAGCCATAGAGACAGGTTCTTTTGCTTCGGTTAAAATTCTTTAGACAAAAATGCGCCGAAGCGGGCTTCGGCGCATTCTGAATAAAAGAGCGATAATGCAGCGGCTCAGCTTTTCGCTTCGCCTTCGGCGGGGGCTTCGGGCTCAGCCGGCGTTTCAACCGGCGTCGCCACTTCAGCGACGGCTTCAACCGACGCTTCCTTCTTGGCGCCGGCTTTCTTTTGCTTGGCCGACTTGCGACCTTTCGACTTCTTGTAGCCGGTGTCTTCCGCGGCCACAAACTCGATCAGGGCGAGTTCCGCAGCGTCGCTGATGCGCGCGGCGCCGAGCTTGTAGATGCGGGTGTACCCTCCCGCGCGGCCGGCAAACTGGGTCACCTTCTCATTGAAAAGAAGGCTGATGGCATCCTCGTCGCGGACGTCGCGCAGGGCCAGCCGGCGGAGATGGAGGGCGGCGCTTTTTTCGGTCGCCGCGGAGGCGCGCTTGGCCTTGGTGATGACCTTCTCGATGAAGGGGCGCAGCGCCCGGGCCTTGGCCAGCGTGGTCTTGATGCGGCCATGTTTAATGAGCGAGGCCGCCAGATTGGAAAGCATGGCCTCGCGGTGCTCGCGGGTGACCCCGAGGGAGGCGTGGTGTTTTTGATGACGCATGGGAGGAAGTTCCAGGTATCAGGGGACAAGTATCAGGATACCCGCCCAAAAGCTGGAACTAGTTTGTTGTTCTTGAAAATTGTTACTTGTTACTTGGCACCTGGGCGGCTGGGCCGCGTTCAGGCTTCCTTCTTGGAATCGAGGAGGCGTTCGTCGAACTTCATGCCGAGAGAAAGGCCGAGGGCTTCGAGCTTTTCCTTGATTTCGTTGAGCGATTTCTTGCCGAAATTGCGGTACTTGAGCATCTCCTGTTCGCTCTTCATCGCCAGTTCGCCCACCGTGGTGATATTGGCATTGTTGAGACAGTTGGCCGCGCGAACGGAGAGCTCGATCTCATTGACGGACATATTGAGAAGCTTGCGGAGCTTGTTTTCCTCTTCGCTGACGGCGCTCTGCTGGCTCTCGAACTCGTAATGCTCCTCGCTGACGCGGTCGAACACATCGAGGTGATGCTTGAAAATAGAGGCGGATTGCTTGAGCGCATCATCCGGCGTGATGCGGCCGTCGGTCCAGATTTCAAGAATGAGCTTATCGTAGTCGGTGATCTGGCCCACACGGGTGTTCTCAACGGCGTACTTGACGAGGCGGACCGGCGAGAAGAGCGAGTCGATCGGAATGACCCCGATGGCCTGTTCTTCCTTTTTATTGAGTTCGCCGGGATAATAGCCGCGGCCGGTCTTGATCTCGATTTCAGCTTCGAAAGAGCGGCTTTTATCGAGGGTACAAATGACCTGTCCGGGATTGACGATGGTGATGTTGGCATCGGCCTGGATGTCGGCGGCCGTGACCGGGCCGGCCTTGGTGGTCTTGAGCGTAAGAGTGAGCGGTTCGCGCTTTTGCGAAACGATCAGCACCTTCTTCAGGTTGAGGACGATATCGGTGACATCCTCGACCACCCCGTCGATGCTCTGGAACTCATGGTTGACGCCGTCGATCTTGATGGAGGTGATGGCGGCGCCTTCGATGGAGCTGAGGAGGACGCGGCGCAAGGAGTTGCCAACGGTATGGCCATAACCGGCTTCGAAAGGTTCGGCGATAAATTTGGCGTAGGTGGAGGAAGAACCTTCCTCAATCTTGGTGAGTTTGCTGGGCAGTTCGAACTTTCCGAGGCGTTTAGGCATGGCAGTGAAGAATTAAGGTTAAGCGGTAAATTGTGGCGCGGCCGGCCGGATTAGAAGCGGGAATAAAACTCGACGATGAGTTGCTCGTTGACGCCCGGTTCCATTTCGTCGCGGGTCGGCAGGCGGTTGACGGTGGCGCGGAAGTTTTCAGCGTCGAGGGTGAGCCAGCCGGGCACGTTGCGAATGCGGTTTTCCTCGAGATTGCGCGTAGCCATCTGGCGCGAAGCCGGCATGTTTTTGATTTCAATGACGTCGCCGGGGAGAACGTTGTAGCTGACGATGTCGACCTTGTGATTATTGACGCGGATATGGCCGTGGTTGACGAACTGGCGCGCGGAGGCGCGGCTCTTGGCCAGGCCGAGCAGGTAAATGACGCTGTCGAGACGGGTCTCCAGCAACTGGAGGAAACGCTCGCCGGTGACGCCACGCTCTTTCTTGGCGATGGCGAAAACACGGCGGAACTGGCGTTCAAGCAGGCCATAGATATAGCGGAGCTTCTGCTTTTCGGCCAGGCCGAGGCCGTATTCCGAATGTTTACGGCGGGATTTGGGGCCATGTTGGCCGGGCGGATAAGTACGCCGTTCGTAGGCTTTGGTCGCGCCGAAAATGGGCTGGCCAAAGCGGCGGCTAATGCGAGTGGTGGGTCCGATGTAACGAGCCATGGTAGATAAAGGGATTAAAAGTTAGAATCCAGAGTTCAGAAACGGCTTCCGGTTACACGCGGCGGCGCTTGCGGGGACGGCAGCCGTTATGCGGAATAGGGGTGACATCGACAATGGAGCTGATTTCCAGTCCGATGGACTGAAGCGCGCGAATGGCGCTGTCGCGGCCCAAACCCGGGCCGGAAACGCGGATGACGGCATCCTTGAGGCCATGCGACATGGCGTTGCGGGCGGCATCCTGCGCCACCACTTGGGCGGCATAGGCGGTGGATTTGCGCGAGCCGCGGAAATTGCACTTGCCGGCGCTGGACCAGGCGATGACCTGCCCTTTTTGATCGGTGATGGAGACGATCGTGTTATTGAATGACGCCAGGACATTGACGACACCCGAGGTGACGTTCTTCGAGCCCTTGGCTTTGCGAACCTTGATCGCGCTGAGTTCTTCTTTAAGGAGGTCCTCGGCCGTGGGCTGCTTGGCCACGCCTCCGACCATCTCAACGGGAGCCGCCGGGGCGGCCGGCGCGGCGGTCTTCTCGCCCGCCACCTTTTCGCCGGCGGCCTTGGGCGCCTTTTCACGGGCGGGTTTTTCCGCCGCCGGGGTTTTGACTTCGGCCGCGGGAGCGGCTTCCTTCTTCGGAGCGCGTTCAGCGGACTCGGCGCGCGCTTTTTCTTTCTTGGGAGCAGATTTTTCTTCGGCCATGGTGGGATGAGATTATTCTTTAACTTTGGTGACGCCGATGGTTTTGCGCGGGCCCTTGCGGGTGCGGGCATTGGTGCTGGTGCGCTGACCGCGCACGGGCAGGCTCTTGCGGTGGCGGACGCCGCGATAGCAGTTGATGGCCTGCAGGCGCTTCAGGTTGGCCGCAAGTTCGCGGCGGAGATCGCCCTCGACGACCCACTTGTGCTCCGTGATAACGTGCAGGATCTTGTTGAGCTGCTCTTCGGTCAGGTCCTGCGCACGCATGTCAGGATTCAAGGCAGCTTCCTTGACGACCTGGACCGCGCGCTCCGGGCCGATGCCGTAGATATAACGAAGCGAGTAGGCGATTTTCTTTTTCGCCGGGATTTCAACACCGAGGAGACGTGGCATAAGTGATTAGGATTTGAGATTTGAGATTTGAGATTTGAAATTTGAAATTTGAGAGGCCGGAACCGTGAGGATTTCCGGGCCGTGCTCGGTCGTGAGCACGGTATGTTCGAAGTGAGCGGAGGGCGAACCGTCGGCGGTGACGACGGTCCATCCATCGGCGAGCGTTTTGGTCCGGTAGCCGCCGAGATTGACCATCGGCTCGATCGCCAAGGTCATTCCGGGCTTGATGACGTCGCCCTTGCCGGGTTTGCCGAAGTTCGGGATCTGCGGCTCTTCGTGCATCGAACGGCCAACTCCATGGCCGACCATGTCGCGCACCACCGACAGGCCGTGCGATTCGGCATGCACCTGGATGGCGTGAGAGATGTCGCCGATACGATGCCCGGTGACGGCCTGGGCCAGGCCGAGATCGAGCGCCTCGCGGGTAATCCGGAGGAGCTTTTCAATCTCGGGGGCAATGCGGCCGACCGGCACGGTGGCGGCGTTGTCGCCGATGTAGCCGTTGTATTCGATCACGATGTCGAGGGAGACAATATCGCCGTCGCGCAGAATGCGACGGATAGAGGGTATGCCGTGGACGACTTCCTCGTTGACCGAAATGCAGGTATGAGCCGGATAGCGGCGGGGGCCGATGATATAACCGTAGCAGGCGCTGCTCGCGCGGTACTGCGCGATAAAATCGCGACCGGCTTCCTCCAGGTCTTGCGTGCTGATGCCCGGTTGCACGAGCTGCTTAAGCCGGTGCAGGACGCCCGCGGCAATGGCGCACGACTCCCGCATATGCGCGATGGCTTCCTTGTTTTTAATGGGAATAGCCATCAGGCGGCGAGCCGGGCGGTCTCGACGATGTCGAGGCCGAGCGTGCGGTAGTGTCCGGCGACAGGACCGGCGCTGGCTGCGTCGGTGACCAAGACTGCGACCAGCGCTTCATCGCGCGCGTCGAGCCATTCGTCGAACACTTGGGCATGGAGCAGCGTAGCCGGGAAGCCCGCGAGGGCAAAACCCGCATCAGGTTTGCGCGCCCAGAACCATTTTCTCAGGAGCGAGAAAAGGATCCCGTCAGCCACGGCCAAGCCGCGCTGGTGCGCCTGCGCGGCCGACTGGCCGAGCGAGGTGCGACGCGAAATCTCCCGCTTCATCAATTCGGCGGGAGAGACGTGCTCAAGATTCAAAGAACGCACCCAGGCCATCGCGGTTTCAGGAAAAGAATCGGATGGACCGAGGAGAAGGAGCTTGGCCTTGGCGGGATCGCCACCAAGGGAAAAGAGGCGAGAAGGTGAAGACATTCCCGCAGAAGTAAAGCTGTTTATTGACTAATGCGAAAAGTGGTTGATTGTCCCGGCCACAAGACCGACGGCCAGGATAAGGCCGAGCCAAAACCAAAGCACCCCGACGGTCTTTAGGTCGGCGGCGTTGCCGAGCACGCCGGTGGACGCGCCCATCGAGCTGCGGGAGCGAATGCGGCCCTTGCGGAGGAAACCGTCGTAGTGGCGCTGGAGCAGAAAGGCCTCAACCTGGCGCATGGTGTCGAGCAGAACGCCGACATTGATGAGCATCCCGGTGCCGCCGAAGAAATAAGCCACGCGGGGCGGCACATTGAACTTGAAGAGCATCACATCGGGAATGACGGCGATACAGGTCAGAAAAATCGCCCCGGCGAGCGTAAGGCGCGTCATGATAAAATCGAGGAACTGCGCGGTGGGCTCGCCCGGCCGCACACCCGGCACGTAACCGCCGTATTTCTTGAGATCATCGGCCACCTGGATGGGCTTAAACATGACCGAGACCCAGAAATAGCTGAAAAACATGATAAGCACGGCGTCCACCGTATAGTAAAACGCATGCCCACGAACGAGATACTGCGAAGACTGGCTGAGCAGCTTCCAGTTCATGATGGCCCCGAGCCATGAAAGAATCTGCTGGGGAAACAGCAAGATTGCGGTGGCAAAAATGACGGGCATGACGCCGGAATAATTGACCTTGAGCGGCAGAAACGAGCTCTGGCCGCCCATGACCTTGTTGCCGACGACGCGCTTGGCGTATTGCACCGGAATTTTGCGCTCGCCCTGCACCACGAGGATAATGCCCATGACCACAATGACAAAGAGCAGAACCATGACGACCCCGATCCAGCCGTTGCGGGTCGTGCCGACCGGGCCGAGAAACATCCGATAGGTCGCCACTGAAGCTCCGGGGATATCGGCCAGGATGCCGACCGTAATGAGCAAGGAGACGCCGTTGCCGACGCCCCGCTGGGTGATCTGCTCTCCCAGCCACATGAGGAGGAGCGTGCCCGCGGTCATGTAGATGATGGACGTAAACAGGAAGCTGTATTTGTTCGTCATCACGATCGCGCCATACGTGTTGATGTCGTAACCGGGGAAAAGCCGGTTGGGATTCTCCAGCGCGAGGATCATCAGCGTGCCTTGGACGAGACAGATGATCAGAGTGGCATAACGCGTGTATTGGGTGAGCTTCTGCCGGCCGACGTCGCCTTCCTGCTGCAGGCGGCTGAGCGACGGAACCACCGCGGCCATCAATTGAAAGATGATGGACGCGCTGATATACGGCATGATGCCGAGCGCACAGACGGCGCCCTTGGTCAACGCGCCGCCGGTGAACATGTTATAGAGACCGATCGCCGCGCTGGCCGCTCCCGTCGAATTGGCGAAGAAATTCTCCAAGGGATGCGGGTCGACGCCCGGCAGGGGGATATGGGCGCCGACGCGGGCAATGGCCAGCAAGGCAAACGTGAAGAGAATCCGCGAGCGCAGCTCGGGAATCTTCATCGAATTGGTAA
>JBEKQH010000003.1:0-14782 GCA_049519915.1 Opitutaceae bacterium | reverse complement strand
CGGCCGATCCGAGGCACGTGGAACCGCGGATCCGTCGTGAACCACTCACCTCCAAGATAGACCTCGGCATAGGCGTGGAAATCCATGTGGTTTTGAGGATCGGGAAATCCCACATCGGGAAGGTGCCCGGTCACATATCGCGACGGCAGATTGAAGGTGCGGTTGAGCGCGACGGCGAGATGGGCAAAGTCGCGACAAACGCCGTAGCCGCGTTGCAACACGTCCCAGGCCGAAAGATCGGAGCCCCCGGAGCCGTAACGATATTCGACGTTATGATGCAGCCACTCGCTGATGGCTTGGACGCGCGGCAAGCCATGCTCGATCCGGCCAAATTTTCCCCAGGCAAAGTTGGTCAGCTTGTCGGAATCGCAATAACGACTGGGCAACGTGTAGCGGAGGAGCTCGGACGGCAGATCGGCCGGCCTCGCCGCCGTGAGGTCGGTGAGGTCATTGTTGTCCGGCTGCGACGACACCGCGACAATGGCGTCGTGACGGAAGAGATTGGAACCCGATGCAAGAATCACCCGATAAACCCGATTGCCATGGCTATCCGCGAATTCATCCATGGGCAGATCGTTTCCGAGCCCGAGCGCGAGCGCCTCGGCGAGCACAACATGGTTGCGATCGGACCGGGGCTTGAGATTGAGCAATAGGGCAGCCGTGCCCGTTGTCTCGTAAACAAGGCTGCATCCGACTCGGAGCGTGAGGTCGAATTTTGGAGAAAGGCCTGCGGTCGACAGCATGCGTGCTTGATTTTGGCACCGCTGACGGTCGGCCGCAACCGACTTTTCCCTCTTTCCCGCCGAGTAAAGGGCCTAGGCCAACCTTTCGTTTTGTCCGAACCACGCCCTTTAATCTTTAATAATAGCCGAACGCGCCAAAGCTGGCTTATCGCATGCTAGGGAATACCCTATCGCGCAGACATGCCCGAACTGTTCCAAAATTACACCCTCGACGGCTTTTTTGACGAGATGTTCGCCGCGCCGGGCCGGCCGCATCCGCACTATCGGCGGCTCTACGACCGTTTTCGTCAGATGGAGAGCATGGCCGAGCTGCTCGACCGCCAGCAGCGGGCCGACCAGACGTTCCTCAGCCGCGGGGTGACCTTCACCGTCTATAGCGACAATCGCGGCACGGAAAAAATCTTTCCGTTCGACCTGATTCCACGCATCGTGCCCGCCCATGAATGGGCGCGCCTGGAGGCCGGCCTGGCCCAGCGCATGACCGCGCTCAACCTCTTCCTCGCCGACCTCTATGGACCGCAGCGCATCCTGCGCGAGAATATCGTGCCGCGCGCGATGGTGGAATCGTCGAAACATTTCCGCCCCGAGATGACCGGGTTCGCCGTGCCGCGCGGCCTCTACGTGCACATCAACGGCACCGATCTCGTCCGCGACGAGCACGGCGACTACCGGGTGCTCGAGGACAACCTGCGCACGCCCAGCGGCGTCAGCTATGTGCTGGAAAACCGCCAGATCATGAAGCGCGTCTTCCCCGACCTCGTCCGCAACTACCGCGTGCGGCCGGTCGAGCTCTACCCGAGCGATCTTCTCTCGCTGCTGCTCCACCTGGCCCCCGAGCACGTGCCCGAGCCCACCGTCGTCCTGCTCACGCCCGGCATCCACAATTCCGCCTATTTCGAGCACGCCTTCCTCGCGCGCCGGATGGGCATTGAGATCGTCGAAGGGTCCGACCTCGTCGTCGAGGACGACCGGGTCTATATGCGCCGGACCTACGGCTTGGCGCCCGTCCACGTCATCTACCGCCGGATCGACGATGACTTTCTCGACCCGACCGTCTTCCGCCCCGATTCGCTCCTCGGCGTGCCCGGCCTCGTGCGGGCCTACCGCGCGGGCAACGTCGCCCTCTGCAACCCGATCGGCACCGGCGTCGCCGACGACAAGGCGATGTATTACTACGTGCCGCGCATGATCAAGTTCTACCTCGGCCAGGAGCCCATTCTCCCTAACGTGGAGACCTACCTGTCGTCCGACCCGCACGATCTTTCCTATATTTTGGAAAACCTTCCGAAGCTGGTGGTCAAGAGCGTCAACGAGGCCGGCGGCTACGGCATGCTGGTCGGTCCGCACGCCGCCCTGGCACAAATCGACGAGTTTCGCCAGAAAATCGTCGCCCAGCCCCGCAATTTCATTGCCCAACCCACCCTCGGCCTCTCGCGCTGTCCGGCCGTGTGCGAGGAATCCATCGAAGGCCGCCACATCGACCTGCGCCCCTACCTCCTCAACGGCGAGACGATAAAAATAATGCCCGGTGGCCTGACCCGCGTCGCGCTGCGCAAAGGCTCGCTCGTCGTCAACTCCTCCCAAGGCGGCGGCTCGAAAGACACCTGGGTCATCGCCGCGGACGACCAGCCGGCCCCGGCCGCCGCGGCCGAACCGGAGAAACTGATCGTATGACGCGCGTGCCGCCCGTCACCGCGAACATCCAACACCCAACATCCAACGTCCAACCCTCAAGTCCAATCAGGCCAGCCTATCGGACGGATTACGAAATACCAACAGCTAACGACTCATCACGAAGGACCCATGCTTAGTCGCGTCGCTAATCTCGTCTATTGGCTCGGCCGCCATCTGGAGCGCGCGGAAAACACCGCGCGCATCGTGGACGTCAATGCCGCCCTGGTCCTCGACCTCGATGCGCGCCAGGCCGCCGACGATCCCAAATCCTGGGAGTCCCTCGTCTACGTCTCCGGCGGCGAAGAGCTGTTTCGCAAGCTCTACGGCCAGGACATCTCCGACCGCACGGTGGTCGAGTTCATGCTCTTCGACCGGCGCAATCCCAGCTCGGTTTTCTCCTGCGTCAGCCAGGCGCGTGAAAATGCCCGCTGCATCCGCGATCAGCTCGCCAGCGAAGTCTGGGAACAAATCAACACCTTTTACCTCCGCCTGCGCGAAGACGACTACGCGCGCTACGCCCAGCTCGGCTCATTCGAATACCTCGACCGCGTCAAGTCGCAGATCCAGCTCTTCTACGGCATCGCCGAGTCCATGCTTCCGCGCAACCAGGCCTGGTGGTTCTTCGAACTCGGCCGCTACCTCGAGCGCGCCGACAACGTCTCGCGCCTGCTCGACGTGAAATACTTCACGCTTCTGCCCACCCTCAACGCCGTCGGTTCCGCCCTCGACCTCATCCAGTGGGCCGCCGTGCTGCGTTCGTGCTCCGGCTTCGAGGCCTTTCGCAAAAGCCGCCGCGGCCAGCTCAACCTCAACCGCGTGGTGGACTATCTCCTGCTCGACGACGCCTTCCCGCGCAGCGTCTACTTTTCCGTGCGCGAAGCCGAGCACGCGCTGGCGCAAATCACCGCCGAGGCGCCGTCCTTCGACCACAATGCCGCCTCCCTCCTGCTCGCCGACCTGCGCGCCGAACTCGAACAGGCCGTCATCCCCAACATCATCGCCGCCGGCTTGCACGAATATCTCGACGCCATCCAGCTCAAGATCTCCCACATCCACACCGCCGTCCAGGACGTGTTCATCACCTACCCCACCGCCGGCGCACACAAGTGCTGAACGCGGGTCATCGCTCCGCCTCGACGGTCACCGCCACACTCAAACTATGCCCGCCCCCGCCGCTAAATACGCCTCGGGTCGGACTGACATCGGTATAATCGCGCCCGCGGGCGACCACGATATGGCCCGGGCCCGTAAAGCAGGTGTTGGTCGGATCGTAATCCACCCATCCCACCTCGGGCACAAAGACAGAGACCCACGCGTGCATCGCATCCGCTCCGCGCAGGCGTGGCTGGCCCGGCGGCGGGCGAGTCAGCAGATAGCCGCTGACGTAGGCGGCCGGCAGGCCCTGTTGGCGGACGCAGCTCAGAAACAGATGGGCGAAATCCTGGCAGACGCCCCGGCCAGTCTGCAGGACGTCGCTGAGCGGAGTGCTGACATCGGTGGCGGTTGGATCAAAGGTGAAACTTTGGCCGAACGTCCGCCCGAGCTGTTCGATCCAGCTTAATAGCGGGGGGTCACCGGACTCGAGGCCAGCGGCCAGGTCGGCCGCCGCGGACAGCTGAGGGACGCGAACGGTGGCATGAAGATATTGTTCCAGCTCAAACCGACCTTTTTCGCGGATCAGACTGGCAATCTGGGTCCGCGCGGCCGCCAGCGGCAGGGTGACGGCCGGCCAGGGACGCACGTCGGCGTTGCGGCGGACGGTACTGTGGCTGGTCACCCGCATTTCCGTATGGGGCTCGCAGACGGAAAAAAAATGGCGCGTATTGCCGAAATAGTCCGTGCGTGACTCGAGGTCGGATGCGGCCGGCGAGATTTCGAGCTGGAAATCGAGGCACTCCTGCGCCGGTTCATTGCGCGGCTGCAATTGCAGCATCTGCCAGGCGGCCGTCGCAAGTCCGCGGTGGCGGCAGGCGGTCCGGTGGGTAATCTGGAGGTTAGTCATGGCGAAAGGCCGGCTCAGGGGGCGGACGTTCCCTACCGCGAACTGGCATGCGTAAAATAAATTTGCGTCAATTGGTTGCTCATTCCGACAAAATCGTCCTGCAAGGCCGTGAAAACGCTCTCCGCCCATCCCGAGTTGGCCGCCAATTCACTGAGATCGGCCAGGCGCACATCGCTCAACATTCGGAAAGCCAGGGTGCGCAGCTCGCCCACCGCCACCGGTGCAAGCGCCTCGGGCAGCGCGCCGAGATGGATATTAATGCGTTCGATCTGGTAGCGCAGGCTGCGGGGATTTTCGGGTGAGAGAAACAGCCAGTCGAGCACGGCCGTCGCATCGAGAGCGCCCCGGAACGCGGTCCGATAGGAGAAAAGGCTGTCGGCGAAGTGCAGCAAGATTTGCAAGCGGAACTCGGTGGAGGGGGCACCGCCGGCCGGGTGCAATAATTCCCGCAACAGGGCGAGGAGCTGCTGGCAACGTTCAAGACGGCGACCCAGGTTGAGGAAGCGCCAGGCGGCGTCGCGCGGCATGGCCTCGACGGTGATGCCTTCCAAGGCGGCGAGCTGCTGCCGCAAAACGGCGCAGGCGGCGACGTCAAAGACAAACGGCCGGCGCCGAAGCTGACGGACCAACGCTTGGGACTCGGGCGGAAGGTGAACCTTGATGCGTTCGAGGAGACTCGCTAAACTATCCAGGTTCGACGCCAACGAGCAGTAGCGGTTGCGATCCGCCACCACCCGTCTGACCAGCGCCGTCTGTTCCTCCAGGGTCGCGTCCGCCGGCACCGGGGTCTCCTGGGCGCGGAGCAACCACCGCAGGGTGTCCAGAGCCACGCCGGGATCGAGAACCGCGATATCATCCCGCTGCAGAGGTTCAAGTCGTTCAAGTTGGCGGACAAACTGGCTGCAACGTTCCAGGTAGCGGCCCAGCCAAAAAAAATTGTCGGCCATGCGGCTGGGCGTGGAAGCGGCCTGCCGCAATGCGTCGATCGGGCGCGCCGGCGCCGGATTAATCGGGACCGGTTCGAGGGCGGCTTCCTGCAGCACCCAGACATCCTTGCTGATGCTACCCTGTTGGAGGGAGACAATCATGTCTTCGCCGTCCGGATTGCAACGGGTGAGTCCGCCGGGCATCGGCAGGTAATCGCCGTCGTGCCAGACGAGAAAGAAGCGGGTGATAAAAGGCATCGGGCGGAGCGTTCCTTCATGCCAACCGGGCGTGGTGCCATGCAACACGCGCTCCTGGCCGCACCACGCCCAGGGCTGCGCGCGGATTTCATCGGCCAGCGCGGCGCAAGCGGCCTTGTCCAGGTGGGCGCCATAACGCGGCGGCGGGGCCGTTCGGCTGCGAAAGGCCGGCTTCACGACGAGGCTCGACAGATTGCTGAGGATGTAGTCGAGCGGGCCGCTTTGGCCGCCCCACCAGGTAGCCGCGCTGGGCAGCAGCAATTCCTCGCCGAGGATACGCCGGCACAACGGCTGAAGAAAAGCGAGGAGCGCGGGCGTTTCCAGGACGCGGGCCCCCAGCTGATTGGCCAGGGCCACTTGGCCGCCTTGCGCAATCTGCACCAACCCGGGCACCCCGAGCAGCGAGGAGCCGTCGAGTTCCAAGGGATCGCAAAAATCCGAGTCGACCCGGCGAATTAGGATGTCGGTGCGTTTCAATCCATCCACCGTGCGAAGGTAAACCTGCCGATTGCGCGTAATAAGATCCTCTCCCTCGACCAGGGTGTAACCAAGGTAGCGCGCAAGGTAAGCGTGTTCGAAGTAGGTTTCGTTGGCCGGCCCGGGCGAAAGGAACACAATCTCGGCCGACTCGCGGTGCGGCGAAAGCGCTTCCAGCGAAGCGCGGTAGTCGCGGAAGAACGGGAAGAGCCGTTCCACCGGCGCGCGCTGAAAAATATCGGGCAGGGCCTGGCGGGCGATGATACGGTTTTGCAGCGAATAGCCGAGGCCGGAGGGCGCGTCGAGCCGGTCCTCGATCACCCACCATTGGCCGTCGGGGGAGCGGGCGAGATCCACCGCGTAGGTGTGAAGGAAAGGGCTCTCCCGGCGGCCGAGCCCGGCACACGCGCGCAGAAAGTGCGGATTCGCCATAACCAGCTGGGCCGGCAGCAGGCCTTCCCGCAGAAAATTTTGCGGGCCGTACAGGTCGCGCAACAGTTCATTGAGCAGGTGGGCCCGCTGGCGCAGGCCGCGGGTGAGCTGCGTCCATTCACCCGCACCGATGAGCATCGGCACCGCGTCGAGCGGCCAGGGCTGGGCGCCCGACTCCTGGCCGAGATAGATATTCATGCTCACATCCTGCTCGATGATCGCCCGGTGGCAGGCCTCGGTCGCCGCCCCCAGCTTGGCCGCCGGATCGGCGCCAAGCAGGTCGAAGAAGGCCTCCCACGACGCACGCAATTTTCCCGACGCGTCCACGCACGCGTCGTAGCGGTCCGGTTTCCCCGCATAGTTGAGCGAGGCCAAACGGGCACGGGAGGTGTCAACAGGCATGGGAGAGCGGCAGTTGGGGCAACTAATACGCTATCTTAGAATCCAGCAACGTTGGACGGTGCAAATCCATGGGTTGGCAGGTCCGGCCTCGTTCATCAGACCCGGGCCAGACGTTGGGGTTCGCGAAGGTCGAGCGTGAAAGGCAGGCCGGGCGCGATTTCCCGCGGCAGCTTAAACGGAGCGCCGCCCGGCGTATGGCCGAAGGGCACAAAGCGCGCGAGCCGTCGGCTCTCCGCCTCGTACGAATTTACCGGGAACGTTTCGTGGCTAAGCCCGCCCGGATGCGCGACGTGATAGACGCAACCGCCGAGCGAGCGCTGGTTCCAGGTATCGACGAGGTCGAAGGTCAGCGGCGCATGCACACCGATCGTGGGTTGCAGGCAATTCGGAGGTTGCCACGCGCGGTAGCGCACGCCGGCCACGCCCTCGCCATTCACGCCGGTCGGATGGAGCGGAAGACGGTGGCCGTTCACCGCGAGGGCAAAGCGGTCGCCGCTGAGTCCGCGGGCCTTGACCTGCAGGCGCTCGAGCGAACTGTCCACATAGCGCACGGTGCCGCCGCCCGCGCTCTCCTCGCCCAACACATGCCACGGTTCAAGCGCCGTGCGCAATTCGACCTCGATGTCGCGCCGGACCAGATCGCCGACCCGCGGAAAGCGGAATTCGAAATGAGGCGCGAACCAGTCGGCCTCGAAGGGATAGCCGGCCGCGCGCAAATCGGCGATGACGTCGGCGAAATCCGTCTGGCAGAAATGCGGAAGCATCCAGCGGTCGTGGAGGTCGGTCCCCCAGCGAACCAGGCCATTTTGATAGGGCTGTCGCCAGAATTTGCTGACCAGTCCGCGCAAGAGCAGGTGCTGGGCGAGGCTCATCTGGGCATGCGGCGGCATTTCGAAGGCGCGCATCTCCAGCAGGCCGAGGCGGCCGGCGTGTCCGTCGGGCGAATACAATTTATCGATGCAGAATTCGGCGCGGTGCGTGTTGCCGGTGGAGTCGACCAGAAGGTGGCGGAACAGCCGGTCGACCAGCCAAGGCGGACACGGGGCGCCACCGCCGACCTGGCGCTCCATCTCCTTGAAGGCGATTTCCAATTCGTAGAGGCTGTCGTTACGCGCTTCGTCGATGCGCGGCGCCTGCGAGGTCGGCCCGATAAACAGGCCGGAGAAGAGATAGCTGAGCGACGGGTGATTCTGCCAGTAGGTCAGCAGCGAACGGAGCAGGTCGGGCCGGCGGAGCAGAGGCGAATCGCCGGGCGTCTCGCCTCCCAGGATGATGTGGTTGCCGCCGCCGGTGCCGGTGTGCCGGCCATCGACCATGAATTTTTCCGTGCCGAGCCGCGTTTGTCGCGCCTCCTCGTAAAGCGTGGTCGTCCGTTCGACGAGTTCATCCCACGTCTTGCTCGGGTGCAGGTTGACCTCGATGACGCCGGGATCGGGGGTGACGGCCAGTTTATTGAGGCGCGGGTCGCGCGGGGGCGTTTCGCCCTCGATAATGATCGGCACACCCATCTCGGTGACGGCCGTTTCAATGCCGGCGACCAGGTCGAGGTAATCCTCGGTCGTGGCCACCGGCGGCATGAAGACATGGAGGCGGCCATCGCGGGGCTGGACACACAAGGCGGTCCGGACGATATAGGGCGCGCTTTCGCCCTGCCTGGGACGGCGAGTGGGATCAAGGTCGGGCGGCAAGTCGGGCCGCTTGGGTTCGGGCGCTCCCAGTTGCTGGGCCCGTTGGCCGGGGCCAAAACCGGCCCGGGTGGGCGCCGCCGCGCCGGTCCGGAAATACTGGCCGCTGAGCTCGGGCCGCGGACGGTAGGGAAACTCCTTGGGCAATGCGTCAAATCTTTTTGAAGGATCCTGCGGCCAATTCCACGGATAATCCTTTTCCGCCACCCAAGGGAGGGAATCGATCGGCAGGCGCAGGCCCATCGGCGAATCGCCCGGGATGAGCCAGAGGATATCGTCGTCGCGCAGGAACCACGCACCCGAGAGCCAACCGCCTGGGCGCCCAGACTCCGCACGCTTGATCGGCAGGGCGTATCCCGCCGGTTCGCCCAGCCCGTTTTGGAACAGCCGGGCCATGCGCTCGCGCTCCAGCTTGTCCTTCAGGTTGGATTTTTCGGGCGTGACGTTCGACGGCAGCCGCCGCTCTTTCCACGTGTAGTAGAAAATGTCTTCATAACCGGTCACGAGGTGGTCGGGGTCGACGCCGACGACCTGCGCGATGCGAGTGGCAAGTTCCTTCGCCTCCTTTGGTCCATGCCCGTAATTGCGCGCTTCGTCGGCGATAAGGCTGTCGTCCTTCCAAATCGGCACGCCATCCTTGCGCCAGTAGGCGGCCAAGGCATAGCGCGGAAGCGGCTCGCCCGGATACCATTTGCCCTGGCCGTAGTGCAGCAGGGCGCCCGGCGAAAATTTGCGCCACAAGCGCTTGATCAGCTGGCCGGAGAGATCGCGCTTCCGGTGCGAAACAGCGGTGAAGTTCCATTCGGCGCCGTCCGGATCGTCGATCGAAACGAAGGTCGGCTCGCCGCCCATGGTCAGACGGACGTCGTGGCGGGTCAGATCGGCGTCGATGGCGTGGCCCAGGGTGGCAATTTGCGACCACTGTTTGTCGGTGTAGGGCTTGGTGACGCGCGGGGATTCGTAGATCCGGGCCACCTCCATCTCAAAACCGAACTCAACCCCGGCCTTTTCCACGCCGCCGGTAATCGGCGCGGCGCCGGATGGATCGGGCGAACAGGCGAGCGGAATGTGCCCTTCGCCGGCGAACAAGCCGGACGTCGGATCAAGGCCGATCCAGCCCGCGCCGGGCAGATAAACTTCGCACCACGCATGCAGGTCGGTGAAATCTTTTTCGGTGCCTGACGGGCCGTCGAGGGCCTTTACATCGGGCTTTAGCTGGATGAGATAGCCCGAGACAAAGCGTGCGGCGAGACCCGCATGACGGAGGAGGTTGACGAGCAGCCAGGCGGAATCGCGGCACGAGCCGCTGCCTTTGGTCAGAGTTTGTTCGGGCGTCTGGACCCCCGATTCGAGTCGGATGACATACTTGACGAGCTGGTTGATCCGGCTGTTTAACCCGACCAGAAAATCGCTGGTCCGCTGCGGTTTGAGGTCCAGCGAGGCGACGAGTTCGGCCAATTTGGGTTTGCGCGGATGCTTGCGCCGAAAGGGCATCAGCTCGACGGCGAGCTTTTTCTCATACGCGAAGGGAAATTGTTCCGCATAGGGTTCGAGGAAGAAGTCGAACGGATTATAGACCGACATCTCGGCCACGACGTCGACGGTAACGCAGAAATGGCGGGCCTTTTCCGGGAAGACGAGGCGGGCGAGATAGTTCGCATGGGGATCCTGCTGCCAATTGCGAAAGTGGCCGGCCGGCTCTACCTTAAGCGAATAACTGAGGATGGGAGTGCGACAATGCGGCGCAGGCCGGAGGCGCACAATCTGCGGACCAAGAGTGACCGGACGGTCGTAACGATAGGATGTTTTGTGGCGGAGAGCGGCGTGAATGGCCATGGGGAGCCTCTTGGCTAAGCAGGAGCTGGGCCGCCTCGCCGACTTCCTCGTGGCGGGCCGGGCTCCGAGGGCGGGTCGTCGAAATAAAGCGCGCGGTTCATCCGCCTGCGGCGGTAAGCACCGGCGCTCCGCCGGCGGCTTTCCCCGCCTGCGCCCGCAGGAGTTCTCGCTCAAAGCAGGCGACGATCTTGCCCCAAGTGATATCCAGCGCGGTGGTTCGCGCCGCCGCCCGCAACGCCGGCCATGACTCGCGGCGGCGGAGCAAATCGTCCGCGGCGGCCCGGAATGCCGGCGCATCGCCCAGCGGCACGGTCGCACCGTTTGCTCCGGGTCGGATGTGCTGTCGCGCCGCCGCATAATCGTAGGCCAGCACGACCAATCCGCTCGCCATCGCTTCGGTCACCACATTGCCAAACGTCTCGGTCGTACTGGGAAATACGAATACGTCCGCCGAGGCGTAAAACGCGGCCAGGTCCGCGCCCCGCCGCATGCCGGCAAAGCAAAACTGCGGATACTTTTTCTCCAGGGCCAAACGCTCGGGCCCGTCGCCCACCAGCACACACCGGGCGCGGGGCTCGGTTCGTTGCACCTGCAAGAACGTTTCCACCACCAGTCCCAGGTTCTTTTCCGCCGCGAGCCGGCCGACGTAGGCAAAGACCGGGTCGCCCGGCTTCGCGCCCCAGCTTGCGCGCAGTTCGTCGCGGCGGTTCTCCGGCGAAAACATATCCGTATCCACGCCGCGGGAGATGACCACCAACCGCGCAAAGGCGTGAGCCACAAGCTGGGCGCGCAGTTCATCCGTCGGCACCATCGTGCAAGCCGTGCGGTTGTGAAACCAGCGCAAGTAGCCCATGATGGGGGCGCGCCATCCGTTCAATCCGTAGTGCCGGCCATAGTGGTGGAAGTTGGTGTGGAAACTCGATGTCACCGGCAGCCCGAGGCGCCGCGCCGAACGCAAGGCCGCGAGTCCGAGCGGTCCTTCGGTGGCGACGTGCACGATATCGGGCAGCCTCGCCGTCCACCGACGGCGCAAGGATCCCCAAACCGGCAGGCCGATTCTTAGGGTGTGGTAAAAAGGGATCGGCAAGCCGGGCACGAGCCATTCGGTGATGCCGCCCGCTTGGCGTTCCTGGCCGGGAATTTTCTTTTCGCCGTCCTGCCGCGGCCGCACCACCTCGACCTCGTGGCCACGGGCCGCCAGGCCGTCGACGAGGCGTTTGAGGGTCATGGCAACACCGTTGACCTCGGGCGGGTACGTCTCGGTAACGAGGGCAAGTTTCACGCGCTTAAAACCAGGTTTAGTGCGGCGCGCCGGAATAAAGACAGCAACGAAAATGCGAAGTCGCCCATGTTACATTTTCGTGCCGGGTCGGCCCGTCCGCACCAAAAAAATGCCCCCGGCCAATAGCCGGAGGCAAAGGGGAATGACCTGGAGCGCAGCTTACTTTGGGCTGTTTTCGGTCGGGGAGGCCGGGGCGGCGGGAGCCGCGTCCTTGAAATCGAGCAACTCGATATCGAAGATCAAGGTCGCGCCCGGCGGGATGATGCCGCGCGGAGGTTGGTCGCCGTAAGCGAGTTCGGACGGAATATAGAGGCGGATCTTGCCGCCTTTATTGATTTTCTGGAGACCTTCCGACCAGCCGGGGATCACCTTGTCCAGGCCAATGTCGGTGGGACCGCCGTGGCGGGCCGAGGCGTCAAATACCGTGCCGTCCAGCAGCTTCCCGGTATAGTTGACCGTCACGGTCTGGGTCGGCTTGGGATAGGCCCCGATGCCGGGTTGGACGATTTCGTAGCGCAGGCCGTCCGGCAGCTCGACGACGTTTTTATTGTCCTTCAATTTTTCAAAAAATACGGCGCTCTCGGCGGCGGTCTTCTTCTTGACCGTCGCGAGGTACTGTTGCTGCTTCGCCTGCATGTATTCGCCCAATTGCGGGCCGATTTTCTTGAGGTCGTAAGGCGCTTCCTGGCCACTGGCAGCCAGCTGCATGCCGTGGGTGATGACGTCCGTCTGCGCCTGGCTGAAGCCAAGTTCGGACAAACCGACTTGCTTGCCAATGTACCAGCCGTACATTTCGAGCAATTGATTCTCGGTAAACTGCGGCTCCGCGGACTTGGCGGGCTGGGCAGCAGGCTGGCTGCTGGCGGCAGGAGGGTTGAATTTGACTTCCTGGGCCTGGAGCGCGGTTGCGACGCCGAGTCCGAGTAGGAAAGCCGGGAGACGAAGGGTGGGTTTCATGCGGGTGATGTGTGTAGAAACGGCGGAAGTGAGTTTGTGCCGTGAATTGCGGAACCTGCCAGCGGGCCGGGTGAAAAGCAACCAATTAACAGGCATTGGAAAAAGCCGCATTGGCCCCGTAGAGATTTGCAAAAGCCTATGAGGGTCCTTGCCAGCCGGGCCGTCAGGCGCCACGCTCCCCGCTCCCATGAATTCCGACCAGTTCTGGACTAGCCCCGACGGCCAGATTTTACGCATAAAAAACAAGGACCAAAAAACGGTGGCGCTGACCCTCGGCTTCTGGCCGCGCAACGACGCCGAACTGGAGTTTCTGGGAGCCCATCTGGCCGAATTGCATTTCAGCGAACGCAGCACGCTCGCGCGCATCGGCATCGAAATGATGCCGCAGGGCGCGCCCATCATCGAAGGCGGCCGCTTGGTGCTGCAGGCTGAAGCGTTCATGTTCGACCCGCATTTTCCCACCGCGGCCTTTTTCAAAAAGCTCCTGCGGCCCGGCGTTTCGGCCGGCCGGCTCTTTTATGCCCCCGACGCCACCAAGCTTTCGACCGCGGTGATCTGGGAGGCCGTCAAAGACAACCGGCTTAAGCTTCCCAACACCATCTCCATCGATCGCTTTGGCCGTGTGTTCCTCACCCCGCACCAAGTGCGCTACACCCTCAACCCCCGGCTCCAGCGGCCGGAATTCGAGCGTCTCGTCAGCGGCGAGGCCGGCCGCGGCTATCTCGATAAGGTCCAGGTGCGGCACGAGACCGACCTGCTGTCCGTTCCGCCCCGTTCCGGCGTCCTGACCAGCTGTTCGATGTATTTGAAAGAGCACTATGTCGTGCTCAACCGCGGCGAGGGCAACTTCGGCATCCATACCGGCGCCGTCCTCCTCGATCCGATCAAGACCTTCGGCACCAATATCATGCTGGAAATCTACAACACCGGCGACCAGCCGGTGGTGAACCCCTTCGTTTCGGTCGAAATCTTCCGCGCGCCGGAACCGGCCGCCGACCCGGAGTTCAAGACCCTCCGCAAAAAGCGCGCGCGCCTCCAGGCCACCGCCGCGCAGCTCTACCAATGCCTCGACCAGAACCCGCCGCCGACCGACGGCGCGGTCCGCCCCAAGACTAAGATTTCCGTCAGGGGCCAAAGCGCCACGATGGAGAACCGCTCGCTTTTCTTCAAAGCCGGCCACGATTTCAAATCCATCCTCGCCGCCGCCGGCTCGCACTGCGGCCACCGGACGCTCATCCAGGCCCTCGATGTCGCGCCCGAGAACGCCGATACGCTGCTGATCGACTATTTCCCCAATCTCCTCGAGCACATCGAACTCCTCACCCGCATCCAGCGCGGCAACCTCCGGCGCATTATTTTCCGCCAGCCTTCGCGCACCCACGGTTTTTTTCTCTCCGACAACGCGCACATCCGTCTCGAAAACTACTTCGCCATCAACCTCGACGTTTACTGGCTCAATCCGTCCATGGGCGATCTCTTCCTGCACACCTACAAGAAGGACCACGGATTTTTTATCCGGGAGGAACTGGTCAAGAAATTCGACGAGTCCACCATCCTCGCCTTTTACGGCTCGGCCATCGGCCTCGATAGCGCGCAGACGCAGCGGATTGCCGCGCTGATCGACAAACTCACCGGCTTCATCGGGCCCAATGTCGGCGTGCTCACCGGCGGCGGCGGCGGCGTCATGCGCCTGGCCACCGAAACCGCCCGCAGCCAGGGCGCCATCACCGGCGCCTGCTTCCTGGAACTTGAGGCCCAGGCGCCCGAAATCGGCGTGGATTTCTTCAACACGTTCCAGGAAAATTCGCGGCACTTCCGTCAAAAATGGTTCGAAGTGGCCGATTTTTGCATTTTCAACGTCGGCGGCGTCGGCACGCTCGAGGAGATCGGCATCGAACTCTGCAACCTCAAACTCGGCATCCGCCCGCGCATTCCCTATGTCTTTTACGATTCGAGATACTTCAGCGACCTGCGCAAGCAGCTGCGTGAAATGATCCGCACCAAACGCGCCCCCCGCTGGATGCTTGACTACATCCTTTTCACCGACGATCCCGACGAAGTGGTCGCGTTCTACCGCCACACCTTGAATGTGCTCTGAGCCGCCGTCC
>JBEKQH010000002.1:0-15847 GCA_049519915.1 Opitutaceae bacterium | reverse complement strand
GCCATGAAACGCCGGGCCGGCCGCGCCAGGGATCTGCTGGACATCGAAAACCTGCGCAAACTTCATCCCGATGCCTGAAACCGGACACAATGACGACTGGACTTGCGGCGGCTGGGAAGAGGCCGAAATGAATACCCTGCGGCATGGCGCGACGCTTAGTCTTTACCAGAAACTTCTAAAAATCGAAGAGCTGGAAGAAATTTTCCTGCACATGCAGCGCACGCGATTGAATTACCAACCATGCCCTGAAGGCGCGGCGCCACAGGCCGCCGAAACTCCGCCACCCGATCCCGGTGCCCACTGAACCCCTCATCACCGTCGAGAACTTGGGCAAGCGCTACACCTTACACCACCAGGTGGCGGGCGGATCGTTGCGCGAGAAGATCACCTCCGTTTTACATGCGCCCGCGCGCTGGTGGCGGCGGCCGGCCGACCAACAGCCGGCCGGCCGGGAGGACTTCTGGGCCCTGCGCGAGGTGGATTTCTCCGTCCAACGCGGCGAAGTCGTCGGTATCATCGGGCGCAACGGCGCCGGCAAGTCCACGTTGCTCAAGATTCTTTCCCGCATCACCGAGCCGACGACCGGCCGGGTCACGCTGCGGGGGCGGGTCGCCTCGCTGCTCGAAGTAGGCACCGGGTTTCATGCCGAGCTGACCGGCCGGGAGAATATCTTTCTCAACGGCGCAATTCTCGGCATGACCGGCGCGGAAATCCGCCGCAAATTCGACGAAATTGTCGCTTTCGCCGAGGTCGATCGCTTCATCGACATGCCGGTGAAGCATTATTCGAGCGGCATGTATGTGCGCCTTGCCTTCGCGGTCGCCGCGCATCTGGAGCCCGAAATCCTGATCGTCGACGAGGTGCTCGCCGTGGGTGACGCCGCCTTTCAGAAAAAATGCCTGGGCAAGATGCACGAAGTGGCCGCCGGTCACGGCCGCACCGTGCTGTTTGTCAGCCATAACAGCGCCGCTTTGCTCGATATTTGCCAGACCGGCCTCTGGCTCGACGGCGGGCGGGTGGCCTCCACCGGCACGATTCACGACGTGATCGCCCGTTATCTGCAAACCAGCGCGGTGTCCCGAAAAAATTACGCCACGGCCCCGGACCACCCTTCGATCGAATTCGTCGAACTCGACACCGTTTCGCTCCAGGCGGGCCACCTTGAACTTCGGGTCGGCTATCGTGCGCCCACGCCGCTGCCCTCTCCGGTGGTCGGTTTCGTCCTCTACAACAAACTCGGCCAGCCGGTTTGTGGAGCCAACACGCTCATGACCGGCGCCGAATGGCAACCGCCCGCCCGCACCGCCGGGGTGATCTCGGCCCAGGTCGAAACGCCGCCGCTGCGCAGCGACACCTACCGGGTTTCCGTTTGGCTCGGCGACGCCGAACATGGCTATGACCACAAATCCGATGCCTTGGTCTTCGACTACCTCTCGCTGGATTCCCATCCCAAGAGCCCGCCCCCGGAACTCAACGGTCCGCTGAATCTTGCCTGGCAATGGGAATGGCGGGAAAACCCCTGATCGGCCCGATCGCGATGAAGTCCGCTCTTTCCCGAACATCGTGAGATCACCGACTGAAATCGGCTCGCCGCCTTCACCCTGCGGCGCAACCTCCCAGGGCCCGAGTCCGACGGGAGAAATCCGCTGGCCGCAGCTCGATGCGCTGCGGGCTTTTGCCGTGATCGCCGTGATGCTGGCCCATTTTTCCCCCACGATTCAAAAGGCGGCTCCCGAATTGGGCTTTGCGGGGGTGCGGTTGTTTTTCGTGCTGAGCGGGTTTTTGATCACCGGCATCCTGTTGCGCTGCCGCGAACGCATCGCCGCCGGCGCCAGCCGTCCGGGAATCCAATTGCGTCAATTTTATTTGCGGCGCGCCTTGCGAATCCTACCCGCTTTTTATGCCACGCTGTTCGCCGCCGCCGCCTTGCGAATGGGTTCCGCCCGGCCGACGTTTTGGTGGCATTTTTTCTATGCCAGTAACTTTCTGCTCGCCCTGCGAGGGGCCTGGCTCGACCTCGTGACCCACTTTTGGAGTCTGGCGGTCGAGGAACAGTTCTATCTGGTCTGGCCATGGCTCGTGTTGTTCGCCGCTCCCCGCCGCCTGCCCTGGCTGATCGGTCTCGGCTGTGCACTCGGTCCGTTGTCGCGCCTGGTCACGCTCTGGCTGGCTCCGGACAACCGGGTCGCCGCCACCGTGCTGACTCCCTCGTGCTTCGACCAGCTCGGCGCCGGCGCCTGGCTCGCCTGGCTTTGGACTTCGCGCGACTTTGGCGCGGCGCGCTGCGTCTGGTTCTCCCGCGGCGGCCTGGTTCTGCTCATTACGATCGTGCCCCTTCTCTTGGTGCTTCCGCCGGCCACGCCTTGGGCCACGGTCCTTGGCCCAGGGGTCGAGGCCGCCGCGTTCGCCGCGCTGGTCGACGGAGCCGCCCGCGGATTCACCGGCCCAGCCGGCGCTGTCTTGAGCTGGCGGCCGCTGCTCTGGACCGGCCAAATCAGCTACGGCCTCTATCTGCTGCACAATTTTTCCCACTGGTGGGCGCCACGAATCATGCGGCAGCTCACCCACTACCGGCAGGCCTATTTCACCCATGAGATTCTGCACGTGCTCTATCTGACCGCTCTCTCCTTCGCGGCCGCCGCGCTCAGCTGGTATCTGCTCGAACGACCCCTCAACCGGCTCAAATCGCATTTTCGTTACTCCGTTTGACCATGCTTCTGCGAACCCTCTTAAGAACACCGTTGCTGGGCCCTGGCCTGGCCGGCCTTTTCACGCGCTGTGCGGCGCGCCCGCTGATCAGGGGCTATCTCCGCACCCACGACGTTAAAAAACTTCAGCTCGGCGGCGCCGGCTTGGCCGGTTGGCTCAACAGCGATCTTTGCCCGAACCGTTTGAGCATCGTGCGAATGGACGCCACCCGGCCCTTTCCCCTGCCCGACGCAAGCTTCTCCTTCGTCTTTTCCGAGCACATGATCGAGCATGTGCCCCTCGCCGGCGCTCGTCGCATGCTCGCCGAGTGCCACCGTATTTTGCGGCCCGGCGGGCGCATCCGCCTGGCCACGCCGGATCTCGCCCGGGTGGTCGGAATCCATGGGGCGACCGATGCCACGACCCGGGACTATCTGCGCTGGGCCATCGCGCACAATCGGCTGCCGACCGATCTGCCCGCCGATGCCGTCGTCATCAACAGCCTGTTTCACGACCACGGCCACCAGTTCCTTTTTGACGAACCCACCCTGGCCGCCCTGCTGCAGTCCGCCGGTTTTGAGGACGTGCGCCGATACGCCCCGGGGGAAAGCGAACAGCCCGAACTGGCCGGCCTCGAAATGCACCATCATGTCATCGGGGACGCCCCCAACCATTTCGAGACGCTCGTGCTCGAAGCCCGCCAACCATGAACGCCGGCCCACGTTTCCGCCGTCCCCTCATTTCCGATCCATTCACCCTCGCATGAACTTATCCCCTTGCGGCCTACGTAACCGTTTTCGGCAATTACGCTTCCAACCGCGCATGGCGCTGGTCCGCTATCGCCTCGCGACCATTGGCTTCAGCTCCGGGCTCGGCCAATCGGCCTGGCTGCTTTACGGATTGGCGCGCTCGCTCCAACCGGAGGTCTGCGTGGAGATCGGCTCCGCCAAAGGCGCGTCCACCTGCCACATCGGGCTGGCGCTGCGCGAAAATGTCCGCGGCCAACTCTACGCCGTCGATCCGCATTTGCCGACCGACTGGAATGATGTCGACGCGGTTGAGAGTTTACCCGTGCTCAAACGCAATCTTCGACTTTGCGGGCTCGAAGCCTATGTCCAAATCGTTCGAGCCACGTCCCAAGAGGCCGCCCGCAACTGGAACCAGCCGATCGACCTGCTTTTCATCGACGGCGACCACACCTACGACGGCGCCAAGAATGACTGGGACTTGTTCTCGCCGTTTCTCCGCCCCTTCGGCGTGGCCGTATTTCACGACGCGACCTGGGAGTTGCACGGCCAAAGACGCCCCGACATGGGCGTGCCGCGGTTGCTCGACGAATTGAGGCGCGACGGTTATCCGGTCGTCACCCTTGACCGGGACTACGGGCTTAGCTTGGTGCAAACGCGCAAGGGTGGCCAACCTCTTGTCCCGACGAAATGATCTGGTTCGCTCAAAGGGAGGCCCGGCTTGAACCTTGCGCCTAAAAACTGGTTGGCCAAACCGAGGCTTTGCCTTTGGGGAGCCACGCAAACCCTTCGCCTCGGTCGGCCCGACAGGGCCTTTGGTTTTTTGGGCGGAATCGGCGACGAACTGCTCTGCACCGTTCCGCTCCGGGAATGGCAAGAGCGGGGCGCCAAAAATATTTGGGTGATGACACCCCACCCCGCCTTGTTCCTCGGCCTGGATCGCCGAGCGCGCATTCTTTGCCAAGATCTGCGCTACCCTCGGCTTTGCGCGCGGCTCGGGTGCGATTTTCGATACCTATCCTATTCGCAGTACGACCCTGCGGCCGACTGCGACCCTCCACCGGATCGGCACATCATCGCTAAAATGTGCCTTTTGGCCGGTCTGCGCGGCGCGGTGCGCCTGCGTCCCTATTTGCGGCTTTCTCCGGACGAAACGGCCTACGGGGACGCGTTCGCCGGCTATGTCGCCGTGCAAACGTCGACCCTCACCGCCCATGTCCCGATGCCGAACAAACAATGGCCCGGCGACCGCTTCCAAAAAGTGGTCGACCGACTCAAGCCGCACCTGCGGTTCGTCCAGGTCGGCTCGCGGGGCGACCCTCCCTTGCTCGGGGTCACCGATCTGCGCGGCCAAACCTCATTGCGCGAAACGGCGGCCGTGCTTCATCACGCGCGGATCTTCGTCGGCCTCGTGGGATTTCTCATGCATCTGGCCCGGGCGGTCGAGTGTCCCGCGGTGATTGTTTACGGCGGTCGGGAGACGCCTGAGCTCACCGGTTACCCGTGCAACGAGAACCTGACTAACCGCCCGCCCTGCTCGCCGTGCTGGCAACGCGCGCGCTGCGAGCATGGGCGCGTTTGCCTGGAGTCGATCGGGGCCGAGGAGGTCACGGCCGCCGTGGAATCGGCCCTGGACCGCCCGCGCGGTCCGTTGATTGAAGAGAAAGCGAACCTTAGCCCATGAATCTCCCCTCGCCACCGTTGAGCGTCATTATTTGCACGCACAATCCCCGAGGAGACTTCCTGGCGCGCACCCTGGCCAGCCTGCGCGAACAGACCCTGCCGCCCGCGGAGTGGGAACTCATCGTCATCGATAATGCTTCGCGTGAACCGCTCGCTCCCGACGCCGCGCGCGCCGGACATCCCACCGCCCGCATCGTGTCCGAACCCGAAATCGGCCTCACGGCCGCCCGCTTGCGCGGCGTCGCCGAGGCGCGCGGAGACGTGCTGGTTTTCGTCGACGACGACAATATCCTTGCGCCCGACTACCTCGCCTGCGCCCGCGGACTTTCCGTCACCCGACCGGAACTCGGCGTTTGGGGCTGTGGCAGTTACACGCCTGAATGGGAAATCGCCCCGCCGCCCGGCTACGAGGACTACCTCCGTTATCTCGCCGTGCACCGCGCGCCGCAGGATCGCGTGTCAAGCCGGCCGTTCGACTATGAAGCCATGCCCGCCGGCGCGGGAATCTGCGCCCGGGCCGCCGTCGCCCGGCGCTACGCCGAGAACGTGCACCACGATCCCCGGCGGAAGCTGCTCGGACGGACCGGCGACAATCTGGCGGGTTGCGAGGATTTCGATTTGGCCCTGACCGCCACGGATCTGGGCCTCAGCACCGGCGTATTTAAGGCGCTCGCGATGACCCATCTCATGCCCCGGAGCCGCGTCCAGGAAGATTACCTGCTGCGGCTCGTCGAGGGCCATGCCTGCTCCACCGTGCTGCTGCACGCACTGCGCGTCGCCGGCTTCAAGCCGCGCCGCGGCGGTCTGCTCGCCCGCTTTCGTGAATTTCATTTGCGCCGGACGCTCGGTCCAGTCGCGTTGAAAATTCACGATGCCCGCCGGCGCGGCGAGCGGCAGGCCTGGGCCGCATTGGCCCAAACCGCCAGCCATCCCGTTCATGAATCAAATTCGCCAGCTCATCAACGGTAGTTGGCGCGGAAGCCCCGCCCTCTGTCGTTTGCTGCGCCGTCTGCCCGGGCGTTCGGCCAACTTTGGGCCGCCCAGGTCAGGGGCGACGGCGGCGGACTACGCACAGTCTCACGGGCTGCGCTGTTGGGAGACGCTCCCGGCCCAGGTAACTTCCCGCCCCGCCGCACGCTGGTTCGGCCCGGCCCATCCTCTCAATGGATTCTGGCGGGAAAAAACACTGCCCCCGGTGCGGGTGCTTTCATTGGCGGACGGCCGGTTGCTGTGGCCGGAGGCGTCCGTGGTCACGGCCGACGATGCCCTGCTCACGGACACGTCCTTTTGGGCCTTGTGCGACGATGGGCGGTTGCACCGCCATCCGCTGGGTCGGCGCTGGTCCGCGCCGCCCCAGCGGCGGCTTAAAGGACGGGTGCTTTCCCTGGCCTCTGATCACGCCGGCTATTCCTTCGGGCATCTTCTCCTCGATGCGCTGCCCCGCCTGGGGTATGTGCAACGCGCCGGTTATCGCCTCGACGACTTCGATTGGATTGTGCTGCCCCATCCTCCCTCGGCGACCGCCGATCGGCTCATCACCGCGGCCCGGCTGCCGCGCGACCGGATCATCAATCCGCGGCTCCGCGAAGACTTTGTTTGCGATGAGCTCGTCTGCACGACGTTTCCCGGATGGCCCGGCTATTATTCTCCGGAATTGCCGGCCTTTTACCGGCAATTACTCGGCCTGAAACCGACCCGCGGCACCCTCCGAATCTATCTCTCACGCCAACGTCAAAGCCGCCGCCGGCTCGCCCATGCGGCCGAGGTCGAAGCCGTGCTGGCGCGCCATGGCTTCGAGACGGTCTACCCCGAAAGCGATCCCCAAGTGATCGATAAGTGCGCCGATGCCGATTTCATTGTCGGCATCGAAGGCTCGAATTTCACCAACCAGGTGTTCGCTCCGCCGGGCGGCGCCGTGCTGCTGCTTCTCGCTGACAACTGGCACGACCTGCCGTACGTCTACACCGTGGCCACGGCGGCGGGCAAAGCGGTCTTCGCGCTTAACTGCGCTCCGGTGATCGACCCGGCCGACTCGCGCGCGCACTGGACCAACCCGCACGATCTCGTCGTCGACCTGGCGGCGCTCGATACGGCCCTTTCGGAAATGCTCACGACCTGATCATGTTGGCCCTCTCGGTCATCCTCCCGACCCGGAACCCGCATCCCGGACGCCTGCAGCGCACGTTGGCCGGTCTTGCCGGGCAAACGCTGGATCGCGCGAAATGGGAGTTTATTCTGGTCGACAACGCGAGCGACCCGCCGTGCGAGGTGGCGGCAACCGCCGCCGCCGCCCTGCCCGGATTTCAACGGCTGGAGGAAACGAAGCTCGGTCTTACCCCCGCCCGGCTGCGCGGAATCCGAGCGGCCCGGGGAGAAAGCCTGGTGTTTGTCGACGACGACAACGTCCTCGCGCCCGATTACCTCGAAAAAGCCGCGACCTTGTTTTCCGCGAATCCACGGCTGGCGGCGGCCGGCGGGCCGGTGCGTCCCGAGTGGGAAACGTCGCCGCCTCTTTGGATCCGCGAGTTTCACGGCCTGCTGGCGCTCCGGGATCTCGGCGACAAAGCGAAAATCTGCCCGGGAGGTCCTGCGGTGCGCTGGCCCGATTTCGCGCCCGTCGGGGCCGGTTTGGTCGTCCGGCGATCCGGGGCGCTGGCCTATGCCGAGGAACTCGACCGCGATCCCGCCCGTCGCGCCCTCGACCGGTGCGGCCCCCGGCTTGGCTCCGGTGGCGATAGCGACCTCGTCTTCACCGTGCTTCACGCAGGTGGCGACGTCGGCTATTTCCCGGAATTGCAGCTCACCCATCTCATTCCGGCGGGGCGGTTCGAGGCCGGTTATCTCGCCCGTCTCAATGAAGGCATCATGCGCTCGTGGGTCGTGGTCCTGCGCCTGCACGACCAATGCCCCTGGCCCGCGATCAAACCATGGACCGTGCCGCTGCGCGCCCTGCGCGCCCGGATCCGCGACCGTTCGTGGAAATCGCAGACGCATCACATCCGCTGGCGCGGCCATGTGGGCCAGTTCCGAGGCCAGGCCGATATTTTTGGACTCAAATGAAATCGATTATCCATGCTCCTGAAGGGCCCGGTCGATGCGCTTCCCGCGCCACCTTCCGCTGGATCGGCGGAGCCGGTGTCGTTCTGGCCCTGGTGTTCGTTTGCTTGGGCGCTTGGCCCGTATCTCCCGTCGAAGGGGATGAAATGGCCCTGCTCAACGGCGTTCACGCGTGGATGCATGATACCGAGCATTTCGTTGCCGTGCACTATATTTATGAACTTCAAGCCGGCAGCTATTGCATGATCCGCGCCTTGACCGCGGCCACCGGCGCCGGCTTGCTGCCAATTTTCGCCCTGACCTCGGCCCTGGCCGCCGCCGGCTTTGTCGTGGCCACCGGCTTGCTGGGCGCGCGAATTTTGCTCGTTCCCTTCAGCGCCTGCGTGATCGGACTCGTCCTGTTCTGCCAGGAAGCCAGCGCCGCGGCGTCCTATGCCAACACCAGCACCTACAGCGGCGTGGCGGTCTTTGCCGGGCTGGCCCTGTTTGCCTCCTCCCGATCGACCGGCCGTCGGTTGGCCGCCGGGATCATGATCGGGCTGGGAGGCTGGATGCGCCTCGACGCGTTGCTGGCCGCTCCGGCCGCCCTGGCGTTGCGTCCGACCTCGCCCGGCGGATTTCGGGAGCGTGTGGTCGAAACGGCGCAAACCGCGTCGGCCGCGCTCATCACGGTGCTCAGCTTGGACGCATTGAGCGGGTTTGGCCCGCAGGACGTCTGGCGGGTGTTCAGCGAGAAGGATGTCGATATCGGCTACGGCCCGCTGATAAAATGGCTGCCGTTCCTCTTGACCTACACCGGACTGGCCGGCGCTTTGGCCGGCCTGGTTTGCCTGGTCCGCGACCGGGCCTGGCGCCTGCTCGCGATTTGCGCCCTGGGCATCATTCCATCCGTGATCGTTCACGGCCGGTCCATCACCACGACGAAATACCTTTATTATGCCGCGCCTTTTATGCTGCTGCCGCTCGGCTATCTGTTGAAAAAATGGTTCGCCGGGCCAGGCCGGGCCGCCACCCGCGCCAAACGTGCGATGGCGGTTTTATTGATCGTGGCGGTTTCGTGCGAGTGGCTGACCGCGGTCCGCACCACTCCGGCCGATATGCAACGGTTTCCCGCCCGGCCAACGATCCTGAAGCTGGCTTCCGTTTCGGTGCACGGGCATCCCTGGACCTGGGTCCTGGGCGCCAGCGAAGCGTTCATCCATGACGATGGCATTCGCCTGCGCGGCGGCCTGTTTTTCGCCCCGTGGATCTGGCAGGAGCTCAAACGGGACGCCCTCGCCGCCTTGGCGGTCGTCCGCCCAAGGCTGCGCGCCGGCGGGCATTTTCAAATCATCGCCACCTCCATGTTCGCCAACCATTGCGTGATCGGGCTGCTCCGGGCCGAAGGCTACCGCCTCATCACCATGGATAAAATTCATCCCGACGCTTATGGGCTGGTTTCCCAATGGCGGCGCGGCGTCGATACCTGCCAGTTGGTCGTTCTGCTTTACGACTCGCACGACCGCGAAGATTTTTCCCATTACGCCAAGGAATTGCCCGGGGCCGAGTGCCTGCTGGTCAATGATCGCGGTCCGTTCGGGCTGCCCAAATTGGCCGGAGGCGAATTGCCCTGGATTCATCTGAGCCCTTCGCCGCTCGTGCTGCTCGAAATATTCCTCCGTCCGGCGGAACCGCACACGCCTTGAATACGGCCCAACCGTCTTGCGCTCTCGGGCGCGCCCTTCGACCGGACCGCGCCCATTTTGAACTTATTCCCTAAATGAGCCGGCCTCTATCCATCGGTCTGCTGACACCGGCCTTGGCCGGAGTGACCGGACCCGACAGCGGCATCGGCGTGCACTTCCGGCACCTGGCGGACGGGCTGGCCGCGGCCGGGCAGCGCGTCTCCGTGGTGGTCGTAACCGACCAACCGGCCCGACCGACGGACGTCTTTCCCTACGAGATAAAAAGCGTTCGGGTTCGTCCGCCCGTCCTCGCAAAATGGATGGGAAAATTTAGCTGGCAATTCCATCAATGGCTGACCCTGCGCGCCGGACTGCGGGCCGCGGCCGGGGCCGCCGCGCAAACGCCGGTGGATGCCTGGGAGACCAGCAGCACCGGTTCGCTCGCCCTCCGTTTTCTGCGGTGTCCGGGCCATGCGCCGGTCGCCGTTCGTATTTCCACCACGGCGGCCCAACTCCGCGCCACCAACGCCGGCGACAGGCGCTGGATCGACGGACGCATCGAAGCCTGCGAAAGCGCCACCGTCCACCGGGCCGATCGCTTGTTGACCCACTCGGTTGCGCACCGCGCGATCATCGCGCGGCAGTTCGGCCTCGCGCCGGACCTGATCCCGATCATCCCCCACGGTCTGCCCATGCCGCCGACGCCTATCCGCACGGCCCAGGCCGGCCGCTGCCGGATCCTTTACGTGGGCCGACTGGAACATCGCAAGGGCATCGATCTGCTTTTCTCCGCGCTGCCCTCGTTGCTGCGCGCCGCGCCCTCCGCCGATCTCACGTTGGTGGGGGCCGACCGCGATGACTTTTGGAAAAAATGCTGGCGACAGACGGCGCCAGCCGGGTTCGAAGACCGCGTTCATTTCGCCGGGGTCGTCGATGCGGCCGCGCTCATCGAGCATTATCGGGCGGCCGATATGTTTGTCGCCCCATCCCGTTACGAGTCTTTTGGACTCATTTTTGTCGAGGCCATGTCCCATGCCCTTCCGGTGGTCGCTTTGCGTGCGCCGGGAGCCATCGATCTGATCGAGCATGGCGTTACCGGACTGCTCGCACCGCCCGAGGATCCCGCCGGCCTGGCCGGCACTTTGACCCAGCTCGCCTCGGATCCGGGCCTCCGCCTTCGCCTGGGCGCCGCGGGCCGGCGCATGGCGGAAGAACGCTATTCCCTCCCCGCGCTGGCTGCGGCCAGCCTCGCCTTTTATCGGGACATGCTCGTGAGCCGATGACCCCCGATCTTTCAGTCATCATTCCAGTTTACAACCGCGGCGACGTCATCCGCTACACGTTGGAAAGCGTACGACGCGCCTCCGCCGATCTGAGGGTCGAAACGATCATCGTCGACGACGGTTCGAGTCCGCCCACCGCGGACACGCTGGCCCGTCTCGGTTTCACGCCCAGCCGGCTCGTCCGGCAAAAAAACCAGGGGCTGCTCTTCGCCCGCCTCGCCGGCCTGGCTGAAGCCACCGGACGGACGCTGCTGTTCCTCGACTCGGACGACCTGGTGAGTCCCGATAAATTCCGGCTGCAACTGGCGGCGATGGAGGCGGCCGGGGCGGATATCAGCTACAGCGATTCGGCCCATTGTGCGTTGGAGGGCGACTACGATGGGCTCACCCTGATCGCCGATCCTCCGGCGCCCAGCACCACGGACAGCACCGAGTTTTGCATCGCCGTGCAACCCGCGCCCCATTCGCCGATCTTTCGCGCCGCGTGGCTGCGCCAAGCGGTCCAGCAGGCGTTTTTTCCGCCTTCGCCGCTCTACAACAGCGTGGCCGAAATCTGGTTTTACCATAACGCCGCTCCCCGCTCCGGACGCGCCGTCCGGGTGCCCGGTCCGCACACCATCGGCGGCATGCATCCCGGCGCGCGGCTGACCAACCATTGGGAAAAGCTTGGCGTCGCCTCGCTGGCTGTGATGGAGGCATTTGCGCGCACCTGCCCGGAGACGCCGGATGCCCCGCGCGCCCGGCGATTCGTCGCCGAAGCGGCGTTTCGCTCTTGGCGCGCTCTGCCGCGGAATTTCAGCCCGGAGTTCAACCGGCGCATGCTGGACGTATGGCGCAAATTGGGCCCCGGACGGCTGGAGAAGCTCGGCGGCCGGCAGTTCCCGGCGCTCGCCCGCCTGCTCGGCCCGGTGACGGCCGCCCGCTGCTTGCGCCGATGGCAAGCCAAGCCTTACGCGCAGAGCCGGACCATGGACGACGCCGAATTCGAACGCCTGCTGCGCGCTCTTCCCGCCCCGTGAAATCCAACCACAACGGTCTGTCTCGTGCCGCCGCCCGCCTGCGATTCGGTCGCGCCGCTTATCTGGTTTGGCACCGGCCGCTGGCGGAAATCGCGCGCTCCCGCCGCGAAGGCGGTCCCCTCAACCAATGGATCAATTGGCGCGGACGCCGGGCGATGGAAGCCGCCGCGCGGACACTGCCACCGCGCCCAAAGCCGGCTCCGGGGTCCCGCCACGCGCATTTTCTCACCGGAAAAAAATTCTGGTATCAGACCGCCTTTTGTTGCTGGTCGCTCTGCCAACAGGCCGGCGACGCGATCTCCCCTGTCTTTGTCGATGACGGCACCTTCGATCAGGCCTTGCGCGCCGAGGCCACGCGATTGTTTCCGGACGCCGATTTTTTGGCGGCCGCCGAATGCGAGGCCCGACTCGATGCCCGCCTGCCCCTGGAAAAATTTCCCGCCCTGCGCGGGCAGCGCCGCGGCTACGTCCATTTGCGCAAGCTCACCGACGTCCATGCGGGACAAGCCGGCTGGCGCGTCGTGCTCGACTCCGACATGCTCTTTTTCCGGCGCCCGAACGCGTTGCTCGCCTGGCTGGCCGCGCCCGACCGGCCCGTGCACATGCTCGATGTCCAGAATGCCTACGGGTATCCCGCGGCCACGCTCACCGCCCTGGCGGGTCGGCCCTTGCCCGAACGTTTGAACGTCGGCGTTTGCGGCCTGCGCAGCGAGGCCATCGATTGGGAAAAACTAGAGTTCTGGTGCGCCCGCCTGCTCGATTTGCACGGGACCAGTTATTACCTCGAGCAGGCGCTTTGCGCCCTGCTGCTCGCGGACGGCGATCCGCTGCGCTTGCCGCCGGACGATTACCGGCTCATGCCGGCCGAGCCGGAATGCCGGGCGCCCACCGCCGCCTTGCATCATTATGTGGCGGAATCGAAACGCGGTTATTTCCGCCACGCCTGGCGCCAAGTCCTCGCCCCCTCCGCGCCGTCATGAACCCGCCGCTCGTCTCCATACTTATCCCCTGTCACAATGCCGCTCCCTGGCTGGCGCAAACGTTGGAATCGGCGCTCGCCCAGACCTGGGCGCACCGGGAAATCATCGTGATAGACGACGGTTCCGACGATGACAGCCCGGCCATTATGCGCGGTTTCGAAGCCCGCGGTGTCCAGATGGCCGGGCAAGCCAACCGCGGCGCGGCCGCTGCGCGCAACCATGGCCTGCGCCTCGCCCGGGGACAGCTCATTCAATTCCTCGATGCCGACGATTTGCTCACCCCGGACAAGATCGCCGCGCAAGTCGAGGTGCTCGAGCGCGCCGGCCCCGACAGCGTCGCCACCTGTCGTTGGGGCCGGTTCACCGGCGACCCGGCCGCGACCGCCTTTGTTGACGATGCGGTCTTCCGCGACTTCGCGCCGGCCGACTTCCTGGTGGAACATACCGGTAGGGCGCGGATGATGCACCCCGCCGCCTGGCTGATGCCGCGCGACCTCGCCGACCGCGCCGGGCCGTGGGATGAATCGCTTTCCCTCAACGACGACGGCGAATATTTCGCGCGCGTGACCTTGGCCGCCCGCCGCATCGTATTTTCCGCCGTCGGCGCGTCGCTCTACCGCAGCGATCTGCGCGGCAGCCTCAGCCGCCGCCGCGACCGCCGGGCGCTCGAATCGGCCGCCCGCTCCATGAAACTCATCGCCACCCACCTGAGCCGCGCCGAGGACTCGCCGCGCGTCCGGCGCGCGCTGGCCGATTACTGGCAGCGGTTCATCTATGATATCTATCCGGCGGCACCCGATCTCCGTCGTTCGGCCGAAGCCGAGGTGCGCGCGTTCGGCGGATCCCACCTAAAACCGGAAATGGGCGCGCGCGAACGTTTCGTCGCGCGGCTCGTCGGCTGGAAAGCCGCCCGGCGCCTGCGCGGCCGGCCGTCCTCATGAGCCCGCTCGCCATCGAATTTCAAAGGCAGGTGGCCGCTTACGCCAACACCGCCGAGGCCAACGACCGGATTTTCGCCGCCTACACGGCCGCCGCGGCGGCCGATCCGCTGCTGGCCGGCCACCGCGCTTACGTCGATCGACACAAACTGGGTTTTGGGGATGCGGCTTTCCATGCCATGTGGCAGCAATTGCTGGCGACCGCCTGCGAGCGTTTTGGCCGGGTGGACGCGCTCGAAATAGGCGTTTTCAAAGGCCAGGTTGTTTCGCTGTGGGCGCTCTTGGCCCGCGCCCATGGCTGGTCCGTGCGGGTGCACGGCGTCACACCGTTCGAGGGCCAGCCTTTGTCCGGCGCCAAATGGTGGCGAGCTTTGCGCACCCGGCTCAGTCCCCGGTTTCGCGAGCGCGTTCACAGCGGGGATTTCTATCCGGCGGATGATTACGAAGAGATCGTGCGGAAACACTTCGGCCATCATGAACTCGATTTCAACGCGGTGCGCTGGGTGCGCGGTTACTCGAACGATCCAGCGGTGCTTGCCACCCTGCGTAACGACCGCTTTCACGTGATCTATATCGACGGCGGACACACCTATGAGGCGGCCAGCGCGGATGTCGCCAATTTCGCCCCCAAGATCGCGCCGGGCGGCTGGCTCGTGATGGACGACGCCTCCTTCGATTTGCCCGGGACCGCCTTCTGGAAGGGATACGAATCCGTCGCCCGGGCGTGCCGGCTGTTGCCCGGCCTGGGCTTCACGAACATTCTTAACGTGGGGCACAATCGAATTTTTGAAAAAGCCTGACGCCATGGCCCGCGTGCGCGTTTACCTTCTGACCTACCGCCGGCCCGCTCTTTTGCGCCGGGCGGTGGCAAGCCTGCTCGCCCAGACTTGCACCGACTGGATTTGCGAGCTGCATAACGACGATCCGGTCGATTCCGCGCCCGCCGAACTCGTGCGTGAGCTCGGCGACCCGCGCATCGCGCTCCGCCAGCACGAACGCAACCTCGGCCCGGTGGCCAGCTTCAATCTCGTTTTCTCCTCGGTGCCGGAACCGTATGTTTCGCTGCTCGAAGACGACAACTGGTGGGAACCGGCCTTGCTCGCGCGGCTTCTCGACGAACTCGGCCCACGGCCGGAATGCGAAATGGCCTGGGCGAATATGCGGCTCTGGCAGGAAGAAGCGGATGGCCGTTGGACCGACACCGGCCGGACGATCTGGCCGGTCGTCCCCTCTCCGGCCTTGACCGTGGCTTGGCCGCAACCCTTGCAAATCGACACTCCGCTCCATTCGAACGGCGCCATGCTCGTCCGCACGGCCGGGATCGAGCGTTTGCGCACACCGGCAACCCTTCCGATGGATTTGATGGAGCCGTTTAGGGATCGGCTGTTCCGCTATCCTCTGGTCTTCGTGCCCGAACCTCTGGGCCATTTCGCCCTGACCCGGGAAACGGCCCGTCCCCGGCAAGCCGGCAATTGGTTGGAAAGCCAGACTCTGCAGGCCGCGTCTTTCCTCAAACAGGCCGGCCCAGCGGCCGCCACCGTCAAAAGTCTCTGGCGGGCGCGGCGCGAAGCCTCGCCGCCCGCCACCGCACCCTTGTTCTTTGCCAGTCTGCTGGAGCCCACCGGCGGTTTCTTGCGCGGCGCAACCGCGCGCGATTGGCTCCGCTTCGTCGGCGGCCTCGTCCGCCATCCCCGGCTCGCGCTGCGGGCCCTTTCGGCCCGGCGGCGCAAACCGGGACTTTGGCGGGACCTCGATCACGCCGCGCAACAAGCCGCCGACCCCACCGCCG
>JBEKQH010000001.1:0-15991 GCA_049519915.1 Opitutaceae bacterium | reverse complement strand
TTTCACTCCCGGCGCGCCGGTGATCTTCGTCTCCGCGATGAGCGGATATGAAATTGATCGCATGCTTAACTCGGCGGTCAAGCTTCACCGCACGCTCGACAAGAAACTTCCGACCGCCCGTCTCAACCAGACGCTGATCCGTCTGACCGAGCGCACACCGCCGCCGGCCATCGCGGCCCGCCGCTTCCGCATCTATTACGCGGTGCAGACGGGCAACCGGCCGTTTCGCATCAAGTTATTTTGCAATCGCGAGGAAAGGCTGAGCGAGAGCTATCGCCGCTACCTCGAGGCGGGGCTGGTCGACGAGTTCGACCTCAAAGGTTGTCCGGTGCATTTCGATCTCGTCGGCAAGCCGCATACCACGGCGGAGGAGAGAACCGGGCATAAAAAGATTTTCCAGGAGAAGGACGATTTTTGACCACGAAGGGACGCGAATTTGCGCGAATGGATTCAGAAGCCAAGCATCCAACCTGAAAGATTCTTTTTAAACCGCTAATTCACGCTAAGAAAGGCCAGCCATTTTAAATTCGGAAGCCAGGAATCCAGGAGAAAAACTTCATGGTTTCCTGGTTTCTGAATTAATTTATCTGGTTGGATTATTGAAAATTGATCAGGCCGAATTAGCATCAATTAGCGGTTGAAGTGTACGGTTCAGGGATTGAGCTTCTTGCCGTGACTCCGCTCCGGCTTGTATTTCTTGGTTCCGACGCCATCGCGCTGCCGATGCTCGACCGCCTGGCCGGTGAAGGGAGCGGTTTGGCTCAGGTCGTGGCCGTCTTTACCCAGCCCGATCGCCCGGCCGGCCGCGGGCAAAAGACCGAGGCCAATACGATCAAGCGCTGGGCCCTGGCGCGCAATCTGCCGGTTTTCCAACCGGAGAAACCCGATGAGGCCGCCCGGGGGCAGCTGGCGGCGCTGGCGGCCGATCTCGGTGTCGTCATGGCCTACGGGCATTGGCTGCGCGACGATTTTATCGCGACGCCGCGGTTCGGTCTGTTGAACCTGCACACGTCGCTGCTGCCCAAATATCGCGGAGCGTCGCCGATCCAAACCGCCATCGCCTGCGGCGAACGCGAAACAGGCGTCACGCTGATGAGAATCGTCCGCAAGCTGGATGCCGGGCCGATCGCCGACCTCGAACGCGTGCCTATCGGGGCGCGGGAAACGGCGGCCGAGATCGAAATCAAACTGGCGGCGGCTTGTTGGCCGTTGCTGGCGAGGATGCTGCCGAAATTGGCCGAGGGGAAAGTCGCCTTTTCGCCGCAGGACGAGTCGCAGGCGACCTATTGCCGCCGCCTGACGAAAGAGGATGGGGAGCTCGATTTTTCCGCATCCGCTGCCGTGTTGGCCGCGCGCATCAACGGCCTTTTTCCCTGGCCGGGCTGCGCCATCGAAATATCCAGCCAACGCATAAGACTTGGGCGGGCGGACGTCGCGCCCACTGGCACGGTTTCTAACGGACTAAGTTACAAGGCCGGCGCCGCCCAGGGCGAGCTGTTGGGCGCGGACCATGAAGGCCTGCTCGTCGCGGCGGGAGAGAGGATTCTGCGTTTACTGAAGCTACAGCGGCCAGGCGGGAAAATGCTGACGGCGCCCGAGTTTTTGCGCGGATTTCCCGTCGTGCCGGGCACCGTGCTAGCGTCGCGGCCGATGCGGTCGCTCCTCGAACATCGAACACCCAAGGGCGAGCAGAAGTAACCGGTGGCAGGTAGCAGGTAGCAGGTAACAGGTAACAAGTAGCAAGGAACGCCGCCGCTCAGATAATCCTGTTACCTGACACCTGAAACCTGAAACCTCATACCTGATACCTCATCACACACCGCGCTTGTTTTTGCCGATGATTTTCGCAATCGTTGTCCCATGAAACTTTCCCGTGTGCTCTGGGCGCTCCTCGGACTGAGCGTGGCCTTGGGCCCGGCCCGCGCTCAATCTGGGCCGACGGGTATTGATTTTGCCAATCTGCAGGAGGATGTGCGTCTGCTGACCCAGCGGGTGGGCGACCTGCAAATCCGCGTGGAACAAATCGAGCGGGAAAACAACGCTCTAAAAAATCAGGCCGGCAATGCCGCCCAAGCCTATGCCACGGTGGCCCAACTCAACGACGCTGTCGCCGACTTGAACAACACGATCAAGACGGCCACGGCGGCGACGCAGACGGAAACGCTCAGGCGGGTCAGCTTGCAGATGGAAAAGCTTGCGAAGGAAACTCAGGCGGCGATTGATGCCCTGGCGAAAAACCAGGCCACCCGGCCGGCCGTGACGCCGGTGATTTTTAGCGAAGATTATCCCAAGGAAGGCGTTAGCTACACGGTCCAAAGAGGCGACACCCTCGCTGCCATCGCCAAGAAAATCCACGCCAGCGTGCGCGATATCATCAACGCCAATAAAATTGCCGACCCTTCGAGACTGATGGTTGGCCAGACGATTTTCATCCCCCAAGCACAAGCTCCTAAAAACTGACATGGCTGCACCCAAATCACGCCTCGGCCGCGGACTCGGCGGACTTATCGCCGCCGCCTCCAAATCTGACGCCCACGCCCAGCCCGCCCCCGCCGCCCATCCACCCGCTGCCCCTGCCGCACCGGGCTTCCAAGAGATCCCGGTCGATCTCATCGAGCGCAGCCCCTACCAGGCCCGCCGCGAGATTCCCGCCGAGCAGCTCAAGGAACTGGCCGACAGCATCCGGGCCGAGGGCCTGTTGCAGCCGGTGGTGGTGCGCCGTCACGGCGAAAAATTCCAGTTGATCGCGGGGGAACGCCGCTGGCGGGCATTTCACCTCCTTAAGCTGAAGACGATTTCCGCCCGGGTCGTCGAAGCCAGCGATTCATCGTCGGCGGCGCTCGGCTTGATCGAGAATTTGCAGCGAGAAGGGCTGAATCCGATCGAGGAAGCCTATGGCTATGCGAGCCTGATCCGCGATTTCGACCTTACCCAGGAGGCCGCGGCCGAGCGGGTGGGCAAGGGCCGGGCAACCGTGGCCAATGCGCTGCGCCTTCTGTCGCTCGAAGGCGAGATCCAGGGTTTTATCGCGAAGGAGCTTTTGACCGTCGGCCATGCCAAGGTCCTGTTGGGCGTGGAGGAACCCGCGCACCGGGCGCTGCTGGCCCGGCGGATCATCGAGGAAGGATGGAGCGTGCGCGCGACGGAGAAGCTGGTGCAGGCCAAAAAGTCCGGCGCGTCTTCCGCGGGGCCGTCGGCCGGCCGGCCGACGCCGCCGGTGGAGGCCGCGGCGGTCGCCAATATCGAGAAAAGGCTCACGTCCCAACGTGGCGCTCGCGTCTCGCTTCAACATACTCCGAAAAAAGGCCGCCTCATCATCGAGTATCACGGCAACGACGACTTGCAGCGGATCTTGGAAAAACTCGGGATCGAAACGTGAGGAAGGAAACGATCTCGGGAATCAAAATGGCCGATTTTCAATTTTGGGATAGACTTTGCGGATGAGCACGGCGGAAACGTTAAGGGAGACGCTTTCGGACGCGTCGGCGATGAGCCAAAAAATGTTCCGGCTGCGCCTGCCTTTTATCGCCGATTTCAAGGATTATTCATGGATCAAATTGCGCTTGGATTTGATCGCCGGCGCGACCTTGACCCTGGTTTCGATTCCCCAGGCCATCGGTTTCGCGCTCATCCTCGGGCTTCCGCCGACGAGTGTGATTCTTTCGGTGGTCATTGGCGGCTTTGTCAGCGCGTTGTTCTTTTCGTCGCATCATCACGTGTTTGGACCGACCACCTCGGTCAGCCTCATCACCGCCACGGCGATCGCGGCCAACACTGGACTGGGCCTCGACCCGCTGCCGCTCGCCGCCTATCTGGCTTTTTTGGTCGGCTTCGTCCAGATTCTCGCGGGGTTGCTCAATTTTGGCGAAATAACCAAGTTTATTTCGCGTTCGGTCGTCGTTGCCTACACCTCGGCCATCGGCATCCTCCTTATCACCAGCCAGCTGCCTAATCTGCTCGGATTTGGCGTGCCGGCCGGGCAGCGGTTTGTCACGGTTTTGACGGATGTATGGGGGGCGTTGGCTCAGGTGAAGGTGTCCCTATGGGCCATTGGCATCGGCGTCCTCACGCTGGCGATCTTCGAGGGTATCAAGCGTTACCGGAAAACCTGGCCCGAGGCGCTCATCGGTCTGACGACCCTCGGCCTCCTGGCCCGCCTTTTTGCGTTTTGCATCGACCGCTTCCACCCCTCCCGCTGGCCGCGGGTTCCCTTCCAGTTGGTGCAGGATGAAGGCGCGCTCATGGCGGCGTTTCCCAAATTTGCCGGTTTGCCGGGGTTGCACGCCCAGTTGCATATGCTGCCGTCGCTTGCGAGCACCGCCATCGCCGTCGCGATCATCGGCATGCTCGAAGCCACCGCGATCACGAAATCGCTCGCAGCGAAGAGCGGACAGCACCTCGATCCCAACCAGGAGCTGATTGGCATGGGCGCGGGTAACATTGCGGTCGGGCTTTTCGGCGTCACGCCCGGTTCCTCGTCGTTTACGCGTTCGGCCGTCAAATACCAAAGCGGAGCGGCGACCCAATTGTCGTCGATGCTGAGCAGCGTGGTCGTGCTGCTGGTCCTCCTGTTTGTCACCCCGGTCTTCAATTACATCCCGGTGGCGGCGCTGGCCGCGCATCTCATGCGCGTGGGTTACAAGCTCATCAACAAGTCGCAGATCCGAGTCGCCGTGCGCTCGACGCGCTCCGACGCCGTGGTGTTTATCGTCACGTTGGGTGCGGCGTTTTTTTTGCGGCTCGATACGGCGATTTACGTCGGCATCGGCGTGGCCTTGGCGCTGTTTCTGCAAAAGACGAGCACGCCCACGCTGGTGGAGTACGCCTTCAACGACAGCGGGGTGCTGGCCGAGCTGGCCGACCCGGCCAAACGGGCCAATCCGCAGATCTCGATTATCCATATTGAGGGCGATTTGTTTTTTGGCGCTGCCGACCTGTTCCAAGAACACATCCGGCGCCAGGCGGAGAACCAGAATATCCGCATCTTCATCCTGCGCATGAAGAATGCGCGGCACCTCGATGCGACAACAGTCATGGCGATGGAGTCGCTGCATGACTATTTGAGCAAAACCGGCCGCCATCTGCTTATCAGTGGCTGCAACGCCGATGTCCTCCGCGTGCTGCAACGCAGCGGCTTGCTGGCGCAAGTCGGCGCGGATAATGTATTTCCGGTCGAGGCCAACCTTACTATGAGCACAAAACGCGCGTTGCAGAGGGCGTCGCAATTGTTGAAACAGGAAGGCGCCGCCGGGCAAAAGGCCGATGTGCGCATCTTTTACGACCGCAAGCAGCCGCAAACGGCCGAAACGGGCCTGGCTTCGAGCAAAGAAGAGAAACAACCCGGCGATTATGCGATTTAGCCCGGATGCATCACACCTTTTCATCCGACGATGCATCCGTTGGCTACGCCGATGGAGCGCAGCCAAGCGACTTTGTCGCGGTTAACCCCGACAGGGTCAGCCCGCAGGGTGGATCGATTACACGAGGAAGTGTGATCGATCCAGGTTATTTTGTCATTCCGAGGGCGACGAAGAATCTCTTTTTGCGGCCAGCCAAGGATATCTCCTGGGCCTCCTTGCGGCGCTTCTAGGAAACAGCCCCTGTTTCTTTCCCGTCGGGAGCAAAACGGAGTTTTGCGTTGGGAGCTGCCAATGAACGCGGTGTGTGCGGTGTCATCCATTTGTCATCCAGAGCGCCAGCGAAGGATCTCACAAGAGCAGAAATATATGTGAGATGGCTGATGTCGCTTCGCTCGGTACCTCGCCAAGCTCGGAATGACAATTTGCGAAGAGGCGTTTACTTGCTTTTTAGGCGGTTTCGCCCCGCTGACGCACGGCTTCAAATAGCGTGATCAGGGTCGCCATGGCCACATTGAGAGAATCGGCCTGGCCGGCCATCGGGATGCGAACACGGAGGTCGGCTTTCTTCAGCCAGAACTCGCCCAGGCCGAATTGTTCGCTGCCCATCACGACGGCGAGCGGCCCGCGGAGGTCGGCTCCCGTGTAGAGCGTTTCGGCCGAAGGGGTTGTCGCCACCGTGCGGATCTTTTTGTCGCGCAGCCACGCTTGCGCCACCCGGCCTTCCGCCACGACCAGCGGGATGGCGAACAGGACGCCGGTCGATGCGCGCACGACATTCGGGTTGAAAATATCCGTCACCGGGTCGCAGACGATGATGGCGTCGACGCCCGCGGCGTCGGCGCTGCGCATGATGGTGCCGAGGTTGCCCGGCTTCTCGATGGCCTCGATCACGAGCAAAAATGGCACGGCCGGCAAGACCAGTTCCTCCAGTGTCCGGTGCCATTGCGGGACCACAGCCATCAACCCGTCGGGCCGTTCGCGATAGGCGATTTTTGCAAACGCCGCGCGGGTCAGCTCAAACAGGTGGGCGCCGGCGGCCTGCGCCTGCGCGATCAGGGCCGGTTCGTTTTCGCCCAGAAACCACTCGGGCGCGTAATACAGCTCCCGCAGCGGCACTTTTTTTTCGAGCGCGCGGCGAATCTCCCGGTAGCCCTCGACCAAAAAGACGTCCGCCTCGTCCCGCAGCCGCCGATCGCGCAGCTTCACGAGCTGTTTCACCCGGGGATTTTTCAAGCTGGTGATAATTTCGACAGGCATCTCCCCGATTTGAGCGCGGCGCGGCGCAAAGCGCACGGAGAAAATCCGGGCAACGTCTTAGGGTGGACTCACTAGGGGCTTTCGTGCTCTTATGCTCGCTTCGTGTCCAAAAAGAGAAAATTCAACGATCTCCCCTTTGCTTATCACGAGGAAATTGAGCTGGAGATTTCCACGCTTACAAACCTCGGCCTCGGCCTGGGCCGTCTCTCCGTCGAAAGTCCGAAAGCCAAAATCGAAAACTGGGTCGTGATGGTGCCGTTTGCGCTGCCGGGCGAACGCGTGCGCGCGCGGGTCTTTCGCAACCACAAGAACTTCTCCGAAGCGGATTTTGTCGCCGTGCTGCGTCCCGCGTCGCCGCGCGTGGCGCCGCGCTGCCCTCTCTTTGGCCGCTGCGGCGGCTGCCAGTACCAGCATCTCGCCTATCCGGAGCAGCTCGCCTGGAAACGCCGCCAAGTGGCCGAGCTGCTCAAACATCTCGCGGGGGTCGATTTCGAAGTCGCGCCGGTTGTGGCCTCGCCGCGCGAGTTCGGCTACCGCTCGAAAATCACGCCGCATTTCAATCCGCCGCGACGCGGCGCGGCGGAAATCCCAAACGCCAAATCCCAAACGCCAAATGTTGATAACTTCCCGATTGGATTCTTGAAACAGGGTTCGCGGCTCGAGATCGTGGACGTGCCTCGCTGCGAAATTGCCACCGAGGCCATCAACGAAAAGCTGGCCGCGGTTCGCGCGGGCGTGCCGGCCCGGGCGGCGGCCGGCGAGTTTCCGCGCGGGGCCACCCTGCTGCTGCGCGAGGCGGCCGGTGAGGTCACCACCGAATATGACGCGGTCATTACCGAGCGGGTCGGCGAGCTGAAGCTGCGATTTCTGGCGCGCGATTTCTTTCAAAACAACCCCTTTATTCTCCCGGCGTTTGCCGGCTATGTGCGGGCGCAGGCGGCGGCGGGCGGCGCGCGTTTTCTCGTCGATGCCTACTGTGGCAGCGGGCTTTTCGCCCTTTCGGCGGCGAGCGCGTTCGAGCGCGTAGCCGGGATCGAGATCAGCGAAACATCCGTCGCCTTTGCCCGGGAAAATGCCGTGGCCAATGGCATCGCCAACGCCGTATTTAAGGCCGGCGACGCGGCCGCGATATTTGCCGGCCTCGATTTCCCGCCGGGCGATTCCGTGGTGGTGATCGACCCGCCGCGCCGGGGGTGCGACGAAAGTTTTCTTCGCCAGCTTTTTGTCTTCGGCCCGCGCTCGGTGGTTTACGTGTCGTGCGACCCGGCGACGCAGATGCGCGACCTGAACCATTTTTTCGCGGCCGGCTACGAACTGCGCGCGGTGCAGCCCTTCGATCTCTTCCCGCAGACCCGGCACCTGGAGTGTGTGATCACGTTGCAGCGCGGTATTTCAAAGACTGAAGGACTGAAGAGCTGAAAGGCTGAAGGCGTCTTTTTATACGGAGGTTAATTGCTAATCGTCACTTGCCCCTCACTGACAGAAAAACAAAGCCCCGCTCTCGATCCATCTTACACGAAGATCGCAAAGCGCCTGCTATGGCCGCAGTTTATTCTGTCATTCCGAGTCCAGCGAGGAATCTCCGGTTTTTCAGCTTGCGAGTGAGATTCCTCACTCCGTTCGGCAGGACAACGATGTTTTGGTGGCGCGTCATGTGTCCATCCGATTCGAAGGCGGTCTAGAGTAGCCTTGTGCCGGTCGAAAGGGCGAAGCATGGGCTTTGATAATGTGATGGTACCGACTCTTCGCGACCGTCGTGTAAAAAAGGATCGGGGTTTGGATCCGAATCCGCGTCTATCGGCGTTCATCTGCGGTTAAATCTCTCGGGTCCCTTTGCGGTTTGATTGCATCGAGAGTAAGAGAACGATCGGCGTGCCGGTGGCGGCATCCGCTCACCGATATTCCATCCATTCGGGCGAGGAATACTGTTCGATGAGCGCTTCCACTTCGCCGTCGGCAAACTCGGGCCACGGCATCGGTTGAAGTTCCGCCCCGAGTGTTACGGACAAGATGGCGGGAAATCTTTCCGCAAATGCCGCCCAGTCCAGCGCGCCCGCGGCCGGTTTCCAGATAGAGCCCTGCAAAAGCAGGCCGTTTTTGTTCCGTTTTTGCGCGGCGCCGGCCACTTTCGCGCCGGAATGTTCGTTGAGCACGTCGAAGACCTCCGCGCGTTGAAAACAAACGCCGGGCCGCGAATCCGCCGTTGCTTCCAGGGGCCGCTCCTTGAGCACCACCGGAGCGCCGAGCCCACGAAGCGCGTGGGCCAAACATTCGTGCACGTGCCGGTAGGATTGGGTGGCGCGTTCGATCTCCAGGGGGTGGCCGCGCGGAATGACCAGCGCGTAAGTCCAATCGTCGCGATGGTCGACCACGCCGCCGCCCGTCGGACGCCGGCAGAGGTCGTAAGACTCGCCGGCGGGCAATTGGGCGCGCACGAAGTCCAACGACTGGCTGAGGCCAAAGGTAAAGGCTGGCCGGTGCCATTCGTAGTGGCGGAAGCGCGCCGCGGCGGCTTGCGGATAGCGCTGCAGCAAAAGAAAATCCAGGGCCATGTTCTCGGCCGCGCCGCCGGCGCGCGTAGGCAGGAGGTGCAGGCTCATTTTTTAGAGGATATTTTCAAACGGGCAAAGTCCGCACAGAAACCAAGCCTTTCACAGCCGATCAGGAAAGCAACCCGGCGATAAACGGAACGGATTGGCCTATCCGGCGGGAACTCTGACCAATAACCGGCCGTTTTCGTAGGTAAAAGGCAAGGTCGGCAGATTGCGCGTGGCCGGTCCTTCCGTCACCCGGCCGTTGGGATCGAAGGTCGAGCCATGGCAATCGCAGTAAAATGAACGGTCCGGCATGGCGTTGAGCTTGCATTTTCGATGCGTGCATAGAGAGGAAAGAACGAACAGCCTTGAACCTTGGCGGATCACAAAAAAGCCCTGATCGAGAAATGCGGAATAAAGCCCGTCGGCGGCAAAATTGCCGACCGGGCCCGCATCCACCAGACGTTCCTTGGGGGGAGAACCGGAACGGCCGCCCAAGTTCACGGTGTGACATCCCGCGACCAAAGCCGCGGCCAAGACCAGAAACTGTTTTCGGTTCATTTCCATTCGGTCTAGTATTCAAAGACCAAGCTGGTATCGAGTCCTTGCCGGACGTTGGCCCGGGCCCCCGAATCGACTGGGAAAACCCAGCTTAGTCCCAGGCGCGGTTGAATCCGGCCGATGGTCTTCAGGTTGAGACGGAAACCCGCGTCACCGAGGAGGCTGTTATGTCCGGGGTCATCCTTGTTTAGTTCGGTGGCCCCGGACAATTCGAACACGGGAACGAATTGCCGCACGCCCGCCAATGGCAATTGCGCGTGCGGGAGGGTGTATCCAAAAACGAATCCGTATTCGAAGGTGCGCAGGCCGCCGTCATCCCCGCTGCCGTAAAGCAGGGAATAACCAAAAATAGATTGTAGCGTGAAATGATTGCCAAGCTTGAGATCGGCAAAAACTTTCGGGACCACTTCGGTGTTCTGGCTGACCGGCGAGTGGGTGGGAACGCCCACTTCGATCGCGGTGCCGAAGGTGGTGTCGACCAAGCCGCCAGGAGAGACGAATTGGTAGAGCGGATAGCGCGCGCCGAGATCGACGTTGTCCATTCCTTGAACCGTGGAATTTGCGCTTTGCCCGGTCGCCGGATCGACGCCCAAAGACGTGTCTCGTTCGAAGGGAACTTCCACTTCCAAGGTTAGCAGGCCAACCCCTTTTTCCACCTCCGCGGTAATCAGGTCGCTCCGGCCCGTTTCTGCCCGGGTATGCAGCCAATCCAAACGCGCTTCGTTCACCTCGAGATCCGAGTCGTCCACTAGAAACGGCTCGGGAAACGCGTCCTGCCCATAAGCGCTGCGACGGTCCAGTCCGCCGAATAGGCCATACCGACTGTCACCCGCCGAAGCCGTCATATCCGAGACCGCGGTGTCAGGAGACGAAGCTCGGAGGGATAGAGCAGCCAAGGCCAGAAGGACAAGATAGCAAACCGGGAAATTGTGTAGGGCGGGAGACTGAAGCCACGTTTTTCCAGAAGAATGGACGGAGAAAGGCATAGGAAAGCTGTTATTCGTATTGCGACAGAATCTCGAATCAAGAATTAAATGAAATAGAGTCTCAGTCTCTTTGTAAGTCGTTTAAAAATAATACCAAGTATAGCAACTAAGTTATATAGTTGATCTACCCGCGCTGAATTTAAGGAGCGCGAAAGCGCTAACTGACAGACTACTTAATCGGTGGACCCAATAGGGCAGGCTCGACGTGCCAAAGTGCGTGCCAACGGGGACGCCCGGATTTTTTATGGACGCCGCCGGCCGGGGCAAAGGCAAGGACGGCGCATTTTTTCAAATCGAAGGCCGACGGATGGTCTTTGCCGCGCACGAGCAAGGTGGCCAGCGCGCCGAGATGCGGCTCATGGCCGACGAGGGCCAGACTTTTAATGGTATTAGATTTGTCGATACGATCGGCGATCTCGGCGGGGTTGTCCTCGGGCAAAAGCCCGGGCGTTTCGACCAGGACCTTGTCCAGCTTCAGGCCGTCGGCGAGCAAGCGCGCGGTCTCCAGCGAACGGGCGAGTGGGCTGTGCCAGAGCTGGTCGGGATGCAGCGCGCCGTTGCGTTGGAAGAAGGCTGCCAGCCGGGCGCACTCCTCGCGTCCGCGAGGGCTGAGGGGTCGCGACGGATTTTCCTCGGCGGTGACAGCGTGGGCGTGACGGATTAAATAGAGCTGCACGCGTCAAGTAACAGGTAGCAAGTGGCACGTAACAAGACTTATGTACAGAGGACGGGAAGGACGTCACAAGGATCAAGCCACAAGGGAGCCCGCCGTCGCTGGAAGAATCTTGTCACTTGTTACCTGCGACTTCTTGAACTTACGTCTTGGCATCGAGAAGGGTGCGGATGGCGCGGAGCAGCGCGCTTAGTTCGAAGGGCTTGGAGAGACAGGTCTGGTGTTCGGGCGAGAGCCAAACAAGCTGATTAGTGCCGGGCCGTCCGATGCAAATGACGCGCAAGGCGGGTTGGGTGGCATAGAGGGTGCGGGCCAGCTTCTCGTTCTCTCCCGCGGGATCGCCCATTTGGACGACGAGCAGATGCACGGGGCCTCGGCGTCGCGCGTCGCGGAGACCTTCGCCGGCGTGGCGCGCGGCGAGGATCTTGTAGCCGTCGGCTGTGAGAATGCCCGCCACCATTTTGCGCACGACGTCGTCTTCCTCGATGAGCAGAACCGTTTCGCGCCCGTGGGTGGCCGGAAGCACAGGCAGCCCGCCGGTTGGGGCGGAGGCGCGCGCACGCACGGCGGGAAAGAGAATTTCGAAGGTCGTGCCGACCCCAGGCGCGCTATGCACGCGAATGTGGCCGCCGCTTTGCTGGACCACGCCGTAGACCATGGCGAGGCCGAGGCCGGTGCCCTTGCCGGCGTCTTTGGTGGTGAAGAATGGCTCGAAGAGCTGAGTCTGGGTGGCGACATCCATGCCAATGCCATTGTCGCTGACGGAAAGCTGGACATAACGGCCGGGAGGCGTGTCGGTGACGCGGCGGTTCATGGCATATTTGACTTCGCGCAGGGCGGTGCTGATGGTGACCCGGCCGTTTTCGCGGAGGGCATCCCGGGCATTGAGCGTGAGATTGAGCAACACCTGCTCGAGCTGGGCCGGGTCGGCGCGGACGTTGGGCAGATCGTGTGGCAAGTCGAGGTGGAGCTTGCCGGCGGAGCCGAGAAAGCGTCCGAGAATCGTGGCATGGTTGCGGACCAGGCGGTTGAGATTGATTACCTGCGGGTGCAACTCCTGACGTCGGCTGAAAGCGAGCAGCTGGCGGACGAGCACGGCGGCTTTCTGGCCGGCGGCGTGAACTTCGTGGATTTCGCGGCGCGAGGGGTCGTGGGCCGGCAAACGGGCGGCCAGGATTTCGCAGTAGCCATTGATGACGGAAAGCAGGTTGTTGAAGTCGTGAGCCACGCCACCGGCGAGCCGGCCGACCGCATCGAGGCGTTGAGCGTGCACCAGCGCCTCCTGCAGCCGGCGGTTGGCGGTCGTATCGCGGTACGTGGCGACGATGTGCGTGATCCGGCCGCGGCCGTGGAACAATGGGCTGAAATTCCACGAAGCGAAGATTGTCGCGCCGGATTTGCAGGCCAGATAACCTTCACCGGAAAACACCAGGCCGGGCTGGAGTTTTCCCAGCCAGCGGCGCAGGCGCATGATGGCGATGGCGTCGGCGTGCAGAAATCCATGGCTGCGGCCGGTGAGCTCGGTCCGGGTGTACCCCGTCATTTCGCACAGCTGGTCGTTGGCAAAACGGATGCGCAGCCCGTCGCGATGCAGCTTGGGCTCGGCGATGAAGACCCCTTCCCCCAGGCTGCGGAGCGCGGCCGCCAACAGTCGGGCCGGCGGAGGAATCGTGGGGTAAACTCGAATTCTTTTTCGTGGGACTTTCGATCTGCGGGACCGGGGCGTTTTTTTCATTGGGGTAAAATCTCACGGCGCGAGGCGCTCGATGATCCAGTCGCCGTTCTTTTCGCGGCGATAACGCAGGCGGTCATGCAGGCGGTTGCGCCGGCCCTGCCAGAATTCGACGGTCTCGGGCGCGAGGCGGAATCCGCCCCACTGCGGCGGCAGCGGCACTTCGGTGCCGGAATATTTTTTCTCGAGCACCTTCATGGCTTCGTCGAGAACGCTGCGGCTCGAGAGGATGGTGCTTTGCGCCGAAGCCCACGCGGCCAGCTGGCTGGCGTGCGGGCGCGAGTGGAAATAAGCTTCCGCTTCCTCGCGGGCCACGCGCGTGACCGGTCCCTCGACGGAGACCTGGCGTTCGAGCGCGATCCAGGGGAAGAGCAGGGCGGCGCGCGGGTTGGCCTCGAGCTCGCGGCCTTTGCGGCTTTCCAGATTCGTGTAGAAGACGAAGCCCCGGCCGTCGAGGCCCTTAAGCAACAGGGTGCGCGAGGAGGGCCGGGCGTCGCGGCCTACGGTGGCAACAATCATCGCGTTGGGCTCGGGGATCTTCGCCGCCTCGGCTTCCTGGAACCATTTTTCAAACTGGCGGAATGGATCGCGGGCCAAATCCTTCTCGGACAAACCGGCCAAATTGTAGTCGCGGCGAAGATTGGCGAAGGCGGACATCGTTTCCAGCGTGCCCGTCTGCGGCGTCGTGTCAAAAATCATTAGCAGGCCGGCGGCAATAATCTAATAACGTAAACCGGGTTGTCCGACGCACAGCTTCGACCTTTTGGCGTTAAAATCCGTCTGGTCGGAGATCCCCGAAGAGGGGCTGGGTTGCGCGATAAGTCTTTTCAAGCTGGCCCTGCGGCGGTATTTCAGCAGGCCTTGGCTGCGCAACGGACCTCGTCTTGGTCGAGGTTTTTCGACGGCCGTCGCTCTTCATGTCCTTGACTCCAGCTGCCTACCTTGACCGCCACGCGCGCGCCGCCGCTCGTTTGCTCCAGGCCCTTGTGCGCCGGCGCACGGTCAATCCACCCGGGGAAAACTACGACGGTATCACCGCCTTCTTGGCGGGCGAACTCGAAGACCTTGGGTTGGCGGTGCGTCGTTTCGCCCTGCCGGTGGCGTTGAGGAAAGAGTTTTTACCGTCGGAGCAGTGGTCTTATCCGCGTTTCAATGTCCTTGGGCGGTGGGCGGCGGGCGCGGCCAAAACGATTCATTTCAACGCCCATTATGACGTCGTCCCGGCGGGCGGCGTCTGGCGACACGGAGATGCCTTTAGCGGAGTGTTGGAGCGCGGCTGGATTTACGGCCGCGGCGCGGCCGACATGAAAGGCTCGATCGCCAGCCTGTTGCTCGCGCTGCGGGCCCTGCGCGCCACGCGCACACCGCCCCGCTGCAATGTTGAAGTATCGTTCACCGCCGACGAGGAGACCGACAGCGCGTTGGGCGCCGCGTGGCTAGTGCAGAATGCCCGGCTTCGGGCCGACTATGCCGTGGTCATGGAGGGCGCCGAGGGCCGCACGATTTGCTGCGGGCATAACGGCGTGCTCTGGTTCAACGTCATCGTCCACGGCCGGGCCGCGCACGGCTCCGAACCCGAATGCGGAATTAATGCGTTCGAAAAAATGTCCGCTCTGGTCGGCGCGCTCAACGAGTATAAGAATCTTCTCTCCCGACGGACGTTGGTCACGCCTTCCGGCAAGACGATGCGGCCGACGCTCAATATCGGCGGCGAGTTCGCCGCCGGTCCGGGCGGAAAGATCAACACGGTGCCGGCGCGGGCAAGCTTTACCCTGGACCGGCGGGTACTGGCCACCGAGAACCACGCCGCCGCCGAGCACGAACTGCGCGCCTTTATTGAGGCGGCAGCGCGAAAAATTCCGCAATGCCGCATCACCGTTGAAAAGATTTCGGAGAACTTTGCCTGTTTTGCCGAGCCGACCCACCCGTTTTTCGCGGCCATGGCCGACAGCGTCGGCCGGGCGCGGCGCGTCAAGCCGGCCTTCAGCCTGTCCACGGGTTTCAACGACATGCATTTCTTTTCCCACCATTTGAATATCCCGACGCTGGGCTACGGGCCGGCCGGGGAAAACTATCACGCGGTGGACGAACGGGCTCCGCTGGACGATCTGGTGACGACGGCGAAAATTTACGCCGATTTGCTGGCGACCTTCGCCGGGTGACGGCACGGAAAAATACCAAACGCCAAACTCCAAATCACAAATAAATCCAAAATAACTGCCGGCAAATCCGCGACCTCAACGACGAGGGTCACTCCAACGTTGCGGGTTTTATTTTTCAGATTTCTTTGGCGTTTGGAATCTGGCCTTTGGCATTTTGCCTCAGGGTTGAAACTGGGTAACTCTGAGCAAATTCAGGCTGCGGCGGTTTCCACCAGCGCGGGTTCCGCGGCGAGGGCGGGCAGGAAAACCTCAAATGTCGTGCCGGCGCCGAGCTCCGACCGAACCCGGACAAAGCCGCCGTGCCGCTTTACGATATTGTGCGTGATGGCAAGGCCGAGGCCGGTGCCGCGTGCTTTTGTCGTGTAAAAAGGCTCGAAAATACGCGGCAGGCGTTCCGCCGGTATGCCCGGACCGTTGTCGGACACGGTCAGGCAGACAAAGTTTGCCGGCATGGGCGGAGCGCTGCCACCGCAAACTTGATCGTGGTTTTCCAACCGGACTTCGATGGTTCCGGGCTGTTCGCCCAGCGCCTGGGCCGCATTGCGAACAAGATTGGTGATCACTTGACGGATTTGTTGAGGATCGGCTTCGACGCGCCAAGCATCGGTCGACAGTTGGAAATTCAGGCTCAAATTGTTGCTGCCTTGAATCCCCAGACTGGCGGATTCCTCGATCACGTGGGCAAGATCCAGCGGGATTTTGGCCGGCTCCGTGCCGCGGGCGAAG